>JACMPQ010000099.1 GCA_014377425.1 Microbacteriaceae bacterium
GCGCCTCACCACTGCGGCGGATGCCGCCGCTGCCAGTTCAGCCGTCGCTCCAGCTGCGCGCCGATTGCCAACAGCACGTGCTCGCCGCCCGGCCGACCGATCAATTGCACGCCCATCGGCAGCCCCTCGGCGGTGACATCCACCGGAAGCACGATTGCCGGCAGTCCGCACACGTTCGCGATGCTCGTGAACGGCGTGTAGGCCGTCTGCTGGGCAAAATTGCGCTCCGGGTTTTCGCTGTCATACCACCCGAGCGGTCGCGGGGTCAGCGCAAGCGCCGGGGTGAGTACGGCATCGAACGGCGCAAATTGCCGAATCACATTTCTTTCGTAGGCGGCAAACGCCTCCAGCGCCTTACCGAGTTGCCGCGCCGACAGCTCGCGTCCGCGGGCTACCAGCCACCGAGTGACTGGTTCCAACAGCGCCAATTGCTCCTCGGTTTCGGCCGGGATTGCCGCGGCAGACGCCTGCCAAACCGTGCGAAACGCCGGCGCGTAGCTGGCGTCCGGGTGCAAAATGAGCGTGTCGAGGCCGTGACCGAGTGCGTCGAGTTCTTTTACCGCCAGGGCTAGTGCTGCGGATGCCTCGGCCGAAACCTGCACGGTGTAGTCGTCATCCCAGGGAGAACTCACCATCACACCGAGCTGGAACCGGCCCTCCCCACGCACCGCGGCGCCCAACAGCGGCCCCTCGCCCCAGCGGGGCGCGCGCACCGCGTAGGGGAAGCGGCCATCGCCGATGAGGGCATCGAGCATCATGGCGGCGTCCGCCACACTGCGGGCGATCGGGCCGGCAACCGAAAGCCCGGCGTAGGAATCCAGCCCGCTGCCGCTCGGCACGAGCCCGCGGGACGGTTTGAGCCCGACCAGCCCTACGGCGGCGGCCGGAATACGGATCGAACCGCCCGCATCCGATCCGGGAGCAAACGGCAACAGGCCCGCCGCCACCGCCAGAGCCGCCCCACCGCTGGAACCACCGGCGCCGAGGCTGCGATCGTAGGGGTTGCGGGCGGGCGAAGCGATGAGCGGTTCGGTATAGGCGGTGTAGCCGAATTCTGGCGTGTTGGTCTTGCCGAGACTGATACCGCCGGCGGCATCGAGATCCCGCGGGAGCCGATCGGTCTCGGTCGGTACGCTCTGCGCCATCAACCGCGACCCGAATTTCGCCGGGACTCCGGCGCGCAGGCTCAGGTCTTTGTCGGCGAAGGGCAGCCCCCAAAGCGGCGCAGTCTTGGGCACCGCCTGAGTCACGGTGTCGGCACGCTTTCGGGCGGCATCCGGAGTCACCGTCACAAAGGCGCCGAGCGCTGCGTCGAGTCGGTCGATGCGCTCCAGGTAGTGGTTGGTGAGCTCCAGCGGGCTGACCTCGCCCTGCTGCAACCACTGCCACTGCTCTTGGGCGCTGAGGTGATGAAGCTCAAACATTGATGCTGTTTCGGCGATCAGGAATCACTATTTGAGGCTCTTTTGCAGCATGTAGGTGCCTAACCAGCGACCGAATTTAAACCCCACCCGACCCATGTGTCCCACCTGCGTGAAGCCAAATTCTTCGTGCAGCCGGATGGATGCCTCGGCGCCTTTGTCGGCGATAACCGCAACGATCTCTTTCAGGCCGGCCGCCTTAGAACGGGCAATGAGTTCCGCCATGAGCGCCTTGCCGAGCCCTTTACCGGTCGCCGCCGGCCCCAAATAGATGCTGTTCTCCACGGTAAAGCGAAAGGCCGCCTTGGTTTTCCAGGGGTACACGTAGGCGTAGCCGAGCACGTGTCCGTTTGGGCTCACCGCCACCAAAAACGGAAATCCGAGCTTGACCAGCACCGCATGCTTGGCCCGCAGGTCGCGCAGCGTGGTGGGAGCTTCGTCGAAGGTCACCGTGGAGTTGGCGACGTAGTGATTGTAGATCTCGCGCACGTCGGGTAGGTCGGCGGTGGTGGCATCGCGAATCACAAAGTCAAACGGCACCTGCAGCGGCGGCAGGTTTTTCTGGGCACCGAAAGCCCGGTGGCCGGCCGCATACTCTTCTTCGAGCATCAGCGCACGACTCGAGCCGAAGAAGTTGCTCGGGGCGCGTAAAACACGCAAAAACTCGGTGCAGGCATGTGCTGAATGCTAGTCCAGCGACCAGTCAATCGCCGTCGCCCCGAGCGCGGTCAAAAACTCGTTGCTGCGGCTAAACGGGCGAGTTCCGAAGAAGCCACGAGAAGACGACAGCGGGCTCGGATGCGGCGACTCCACAAACGGCGTTGCCCCGAGCATTGGCTTCAGCGCTGCGGCATCCTTGCCCCACAAAATGGCCACAAGCGGTTGATCGCGGGCCACCAGCGCACGAATCGCCGTCTCGGTCACCGCCTCCCAGCCTTTGCGGCGGTGCGAGCCGGATTTTCCCGGCTGAACGGTGAGCACCCGGTTGAGCAGCATCACGCCCTGCGCACTCCAGGCGCTGAGGTCGCCGTGGTCGCGGCGCAGCACCCCCACGTCGTCGCGCAATTCGCGGTACACGTTGGTGAGGCTGCGCGGAATCGGTCGCACCGCGCGGTCGACCGCAAAGGAGAGGCCCATCGGATGCCCCGGCGACGGGTACGGGTCCTGCCCGACGATCAGCACCTTTACCTCGGCTAACGGCGCCTCGAACGCGCGGAATACGTCTTCCTCAGCCGGAAGGTAGCCGCGCCCGGACTCAACCTCGGCCGCGAGAAAGGCTTCCAATGCGGAGATCTCGGCGGCCACCGGGGCGAGGGCCTCAGCCCAACCCGGGTCGATCCGCGCGGTTAGCGACACGTGGGTGGCACTCACGGCTTGGCCACCAGCACTCCGCGCACCAGTTTGTGCGGCGCGGCCTGCGCGAGCGGCTTCAGTGTCACCAGGTCAAGGTTCACGTGCCCGGGCAACTGAACCGCGTGCACGATGGCCCCCGCTACATCCTCCGGCGTTAGCGGGTTGGGCACGTTCTCGTACACCGCGTCGGCCTTAGCCTGGTCGCCGGCAAATCGAACCAGACTGAACTCCTCGGATTTCACCATTCCCGGCGCAATCTCCAACACCCGAATCGGCTCCCCTGCAAGCTCCAACCGCAGCACCCCCATCAGGGCACGGGCGGCGAACTTCGAGGCGTTGTACCCGCCGCCGCCCTCGTAGGCCACGTGACCGGCAATCGAGGTAACGGTGAGCAGGTCGGCGTGACCCACTTCGCGGGCACCGTCGCGCAACAGGGGCAGCAGCGCCGTAATGACCCGCTTCACCGCTACTACGTTCACATCCAGCATCCGGGCCCAGTCCTCCGGGTCGCCGTGCTCCACCGAAGCCAAACCGTAGGCGCCACCGGCGTTGTTGATCAGGGCATGGATTGGTCCACCGGATGCCAGAAAATCGCGAAACGCGTCAACCTCGGTCTGCACGGTCAGATCGGCGGTGAACACCGCGGCTCCGGTCTCGGCGGCGAGCACCGCAAGCCGATCGGTGCGACGAGCGACCCCCACCACATCCCAACCCTCGGCACTGAACAGGCGGGCGGTTGCCGCTCCGATTCCGGAACTTGCTCCGGTAACAACCACGCGTTTCTTGGTCACTGCACTCCTTCAGGGTTTCTGCCCCTCACCGTACCGGCGAATAATCCTTGCCGAATGCCCCAGGAGAATGCCGCAGACCGGGGTTGCAAGATCGGGCTGCGTTACGTCGAACGGCTGCGTTACGTCAAACGTCGGTGCTAATTGACCCGGGGCGTAGCCCTTCCTAGGCTCAACTCACCCACCGGAATTCAACAGGAGAACGCACAATGAGCGATAATTCGGCCAACTGGCAGTTTGAAACCAAGCAAATTCACGCCGGTGCCTCGCCTGATCCGGTGACCAACGCCCGTGCCACACCGATTTATCAGACCACTTCCTATGTATTCGACAGCGCCGATCACGCCAAGAACCTGTTTGCGCTGGCCGAATTCGGCAATATCTACACGCGCATTCAGAACCCCACCCAGGCGGTGGTCGAGGAACGCATCGCGACCCTTGAGGGTGGAAGCGCAGCGCTGCTGCTGGCTTCTGGCCAGTCCGCGACCACGTTTGCGGTGCTCAACATTGCCCAGGCCGGAGACCACATCGTCTCCTCCTCCTCAATCTACGGCGGCACATACAACCTGTTCAAATACACGCTCGCCAAGCTCGGTATCGAGACAACCTTCGTGGATGATCAAGACGACGCCGACGAGTGGGCTCGCGCCGTGCGCCCCAACACCAAACTGTTCTTCGCCGAAACCATCGGTAACCCGCGCATCAACATTCTCGACATCGCCCTCGTCTCGGCTGTGGCTCACGATGCGGGGATTCCGCTCATCGTCGACAACACCATCGCGACGCCGTTTCTGATTCGTCCGTTTGAGCACGGTGCCGACATCATCGTGCACTCCGCCACCAAATTCCTCGGCGGCCACGGCGCGGTTATCGGCGGCATCATCGTCGACGGGGGCAAATTCGCCTGGTCGAAAAATGTCGAGAAGTTCCCGGGCCTCACCGAACCCGACCCGAGCTACCACGGCGCGAGCTACACCACGGTTCTCGGCGACGGCATCGCCTACATCATCAAGGCACGGGTGCAGCTGTTGCGCGACCTCGGCGCCTCAATCGCCCCGGCGAGCGCCTGGCAACTCCTGCAGGGAATCGAAACCCTGAGCCTGCGGATCGAACGCCATGTGCAGAACGCCCAGACGGTCGCCGAATGGCTCGACAACCACGAAGACGTAGCCACGGTGTACTATGCCGGATTGCCCTCCAGCCCCTGGTATGCGGCGGCCAACCGCTACGCGCCGCTCGGTGTAGGAGCGGTACTCTCCTTCGAGCTCAAGGGCGGCGTGGATGCTGGCCGCACCCTGGTCAACAACGCCGGCTTATTCAGCCACGTTGCCAACATTGGGGATGTGCGCAGCCTGATCATCCATCCCGCCTCCACCACCCACTCGCAGCTCACCCCGGAACAGCAGCTCACCGCGGGTGTAACCCCGGGGCTCGTGCGGCTCTCGGTCGGGCTTGAGAACATCGCCGACATCCTCACTGATTTGTCGATTGGTCTTGACGCAGCGCGGGCAACAACACTGGCAAACTCCGCAAACTAAGCGGCGAATGCTCAGGGCGGGGCGCGAGACGACGCGCCCCGCCCTTTTTTGCCGCGATACTGGGGTAGTTATGGATTGGCAGACACCCGAAGACACCGTTCCCTCCTCGTTCGTGACGGAGGCCAACACGCGCGCCATGGTGGGACGACCGCCCGCCACCGGTGCCTGGCGTGAGGGTGACCACCCGGGCCAGCGGTTGTTTGCCAGTGTTGGCACCATGCATCTCGAACAGGGCGGGGTTCTGCCCTCGGTGCGAGTGGCCTACGAAACCTGGGGCACCCTGAATGCCGACCGCAGTAACGCCGTGCTGGTGGTGCACGCTCTTACCGGAGACAGTCATGTGGTGGGAGTTCCCGGGCGGGGACACAAAACAGCCGGCTGGTGGGGCGACACCGTCGGAGCAGGAAAGGCCATCGACACCGATACCTGGTTTGTGGTGGCACCGAACATGCTCGGTGGATGCCAGGGCACGACCGGGCCCGCATCGCTGGCACCCGACGGCAGCGAATGGGGCGCCCGGTTTCCGTACCTCACCATTCGTGACCAGGTTCAGGCACAGCGGCTGCTAGCCGATGCGCTCGGAATTCGACGCTGGGCCGCCGTCGTGGGCGGTTCGATGGGTGGGATGCACGCGTTGGAGTGGTCCATCGAGCACCCGGAGCGCCTCGAGCGGGTCGCCATCCTCGCCGCACCGGCCCTCTCCAGCGCCGACCAGATTGCACTGAATTCGGTACAGATCGAAGCCATCCGCATGGACCCGGCGTTCGCCGGCGGCGACTATTACGAGGCGGGCGACGGCGACGGCCCATTTCGGGGTCTCGCCTTGGCCCGCCGGATGGCGCTGTTGAACTATCGCTCGCCATCCGAGCTCAACGACCGATTCGAGCGCAGCTGGCAGAGTGACCGCAGCCCGCTTGGAGGAGACGGCCGTTTCGCGGTGGAAAGCTACCTCGACTTTCACGGCAACAAATTTGCTCGTCGCTTCGACACCAACAGCTACGTGACACTCGTCAGCGCCATGAACTCACATGACGTCGGTCGTGGCCGGGGCGGCGTCGAGTCGGCACTGGCCCAGATCACCGCCCGCACCCTCATCCTCGGTATCGACAGCGACCGGCTGTTTCCGCTCGAAGACCAGCAGGTGATTGCCCGCGGGATTGGCCCCAGCATCTCGGGAAACAGCGCCGCCGTGATCGCATCCCCGTTTGGACACGACGGATTTTTGATCGAACACGCCAAGGTCGGCCACTGGTTGTCGCTGCTGTTTTCGTAGATTACGGAGACACCAACAGGCATTCGCCCACGCAGAATCGCTGAGTATGCTTTAGCGATACCGGCGCCGAAGCCACCTCGCTCTCCGTCACTATCGAGTTTGACGAGGATGGAAGGTAAGGGTGTTATGCCGGAGCGTCGCGTTCGAAAGGCCCCGATTCGGGTTGCCATCGTTGACGATCATCGCCTCGTTCTCGACGGCATCGCCGCCCACATCACCGCCAAGAGGGTGAACATCGATGTGGTCATTCGTGAGACCAGCTGGTTGGGGCTCTTAGCCCACGAAGAATTTCCCACGGATGTGGTGGTGCTCGATCTGAACCTCGCAGACAGCATCCCCATCCGCGCCAAGATCCGCGCGCTCACGGCCGCAGGCGCCTCCACCGTGGTGATGAGCCGCCACGCCGACGCCTCCTCGATTCACGGAGCAATCGCCGCCGGGGCACTGGCCTTTGTCCCAAAATCGGAGTCCGCCGATGAGGTGATCGCTGCGGTCAAGACGGCCCGAGCAGGAACCCGATACCTGAGCCCGGTCGCCGCCACTACGGTCGGCGAGGTGGAGGCTGTTCACGATCCCGGCCTCGGACGCCAGGAACAACGGGCTCTGGTGCTCTACGCCTTCGGTCGCTCCATCCGGGAGGTCGCCGAGGAGATGAAGACCACAGAGGAGACCATCAAGAGCTACATCAAACGGGCCCGCCGCAAATATCGTCAGGTCGGAGTCGACGTGGGAACCAAAATTTTGCTGCGCCAGCAGGGTATTCGCGAGGGCTGGCTTTCCCCAGATTAACCCAGACCTGCGGGAGCTGGGCCCACCCTCCCCCAGATGGGGTGCAGGCGTGCCAGAATAGAGTTGAGGTTTCCACGGGTATGCCTCCTGTTTTCGCACCCGTTCGTGTGGGGACTCGGCGTGAATCATTTTGCGAAAGACCGCGACCGACTGCTTCAGTCCGCTGCTCGCCTGATCGGCCTCGGTTCGCTGGCACTGTCACTAATCTGCGCCATCATTCCGGGCGTGCTCGAGCTGTCTGTAATTCTCAGCGCACTGCCGTTGTACGCCCTCGTCGCGGTGGCCCTGTTTCGATCGGCAAGCCGACGGGCTCTCGTGTGGGTTGTGGCGGCGCTGCTTTCCGGTTTAGCCATTCAAATCCTGGTCTTCTGGCCCCTCGAAGCCGTACGAAGCTCGGAGTTCTCAGCATCGATGGTGCTACTCGCGGGCGGTTCGATGGCAGCCTTCTCCTTTGTTTTACTGTCGTCGTCGAGCATCCTCCGAATGACGATCTGGTGTGCGGCGGTATTCCTCTCGGTGACTTTTACGTCTCTCGCCACCCCGGATTCGGGCCCGCTCTCCGCGCCATTCACCACCGTTTTTTTCGGATGGATGCTGGCCGCAACGGCTACTTTCTGGATCAGAAGCGCCGTGCCACCGGCCGCCCGACGCATTGCCAGTATCGGCCGCGCCCACCGTGCCGAGCGTCACGCCAGCGAAACCGAGGCCCAGCGGCGCCAATCGGCCCGACTGCTGCACGATACGGTACTCGCCACCCTCACAATGCTGGCCCATTCCGGGGTCGGCGTCAGCGCTTCCGCATTGCAGCATCAAGCCGGAGACGACGCCCGACTCCTCAGGCAACTGCGTCTCGGTGGAACCCCGGTTCCGCAGTCCACTGCTCACTACAACTTGGAACCGGTGGAGGAATCAGAGCTGGGGCGCACCCTCGAGTCCGTGAAGAACCGATTCGGCCGGGTGGGGTTAGAAGTCACCTGGCACGGTACCGGCCAAATTCTCCTGCCGAGCCATGTTCTCGACGCCATGCTGTTGGCCCTGACCGAGTGTCTTGAGAACGTGCGTCGGCACTCCGGTGTCAGCGACGCGCACGTCACCATCACCGACGACGAATTCACCGTGCGCGCGATGGTGACCGATACCGGTATCGGTTTCGTGCTTGGCGAGGTAGATCCGGCACGACTGGGTTTTCAGGATTCGGTCGTCAACCGACTTCGCGATGTCGGCGGCACCGCGCGACTTTTTTCGTCGCCGGGAGCCGGAACAACCGTTGTTTTGGAGGTACCGCGATGAACGCGGCGTATCGACCGCAGGAACACGCGCTCGAACCCGGCGAAAAAACCGGGCGGCTCCCAAAGACTGGGCTACCCGCGGCCTCTTCGGCAGCCCATGCGGTAGCGCACGCCCGGGCGCAGGGCGCAAGTTTGGGAACAGCCCGACTGGGTACCGGGGCCAACGTGATCGCACTTCTCGCTACCTTCTACGGGCTGCTTCTGTTCAGTGAACGCCTCGCGCACTACCCCAACCTGTTTCCGATCATCGCCGCGTGGCTGCTCTTCCTGGCCGCCTTCGCCACCATCCTGGTGAGAATTCTCGTGCGCGGTGAGCACCTACCCGGATGGTTGTCGGGCGTTTACTTGAGCGCTTTAGCCGTGGTGGTCGCTCTGGAACTCGTTGCCATCTGGCCGCTGCACGACCTGGGCCGCTTCGCGAGCGTTTCCATGGTGGTTGGCTTCGGGCTACTCATCATCGTGACGCTGCGGCCCGCACGGGAAATACTCGTGGCAGCGGGTCTGCTGGCGGTGGTTCTCGCCGGAGCAGCTCTGGCCCTCACCGGTATCAGCGCTGCGAACCTGCCCAATCAACTCGCCACAATCGCCATTGCCGCCTTTCCGGGCTTCGTTGGCGTCTACATCGTGAGGCACTTTCGAACATCGGTGCAACTCGAACTCGACCGGGTGTTGATACAGAGCACCGTCACTGCTCCACGATTCGTGGTGGGAATGCTGGCCTCCGAGGAGCTCGCGCGCCTCGACCTCGCCGCCGAAACCCTCCTCGATTCGGTTGCTACCGGCCGAAGCCCCCTGCCGCTGACCGCTACCGTTTCTGCCACTGCAGCAGCCCTCGCTACCGAACTGAGGCTGCACCTCATTGAGGGGCGCCGTGAAACCTGGCTCTATCACGCCATGCTCGAATCCAACCAACTCGGTTCGGCCTCCACCCTGCACGACCCCGGCAGCCTCGCCGGGCTCCTCAACCCGGTGCAGCGCGACGGTCTGCTTTCCGCAATTTGGTTGCTCGTTGTCGACAATCAAAAAACGAAGCTCACGGCTCGGCTTAGCCTCGGACCGGTGAAAAGTGAAGCCGCGCCGACCCATGCGCCACCAACACGCGGGTCGCGACGCACCATTGTGGTGCCGATCAGCATCACCACCACGGGGGTGCCGCGATCACGAATCGACCCGACTATTTGGGCCGCCATCGCCAAGGTCGGTGTCAGCGTGGAGTCAACCGAAAACCACAGCCTACGCATCGACATCGAGTGTGTCGTGCCGAACCCGGCGAACCACTAATCCGCAAGAAAAACGTCTACCTTCGCGGCATCTCGCAACCGACCTAAGCTGACTAGAACAGATTGAGGAATAGTGAACAGCACCGACAGGCGCATTCGTCTCGCCCTAGTTGACGATCACAAAATGCTTCTCGGGGCACTCGTCGAGTGGATCAAGAATGCCGCTGCGGAAATCAATGTTGTCGCTGCTGTTTCCTCCTGGCAAGAACTTCTCACCCATCCGGAATTTCCGGTAGAAGTGGTGCTTCTTGACTTGGATCTCAAAGACAACCTTCCGGTTTCGCTCAAAATTGCGACGCTGCTCACCGCCGATGTGAAGACCGTTGTCATGAGCACCTACTCCGAACCGAACGTCGTGCGCGCGGCCCTCGCTGCCGGTGCGCTGGGCTATTTGGTGAAGAGTGAGGACGCCGGGATGATTGTCGAAGCCATTCGGGCGGCGGCGGCGGGTGAATCGTATATTTCTCCCGAACTCGATTTGGCCCTGCACGCGGGTGAGCTGAGTGGCGCACCGCGACTGAGTGCCCAGGAGCGCCGGGTGATGGCCCTGTACGGCGGCGGCCAACCGGTCAAATCCGTGGCCTACCAACTAGCAATCTCCGAGGAGACCGCCAAGAGCTATTTGAAACGCATTCGGGAGAAGTACCGCAATGCCGGAATCGATGTGGGAACCAAGGTGGGACTGCGAAAGCGGGCGATCCTCGACGGTATCCTGCTGCAATCGGACTGAAAAAAATTAAGCAGCGAGCGATAAATGCCGTTGGCTGCGACGCTGAACCATGAGGCTGGTGATCGCAAGTAGGATGCCGGGAACGCAGAGCAGCGCCCCAATCCAGGTCGGAGCAACGTAGCCAAAACCCGCCGCAACCGTGACCCCTCCGAGAAACGCGCCGAGGCCGTTGCCGATGTTGAACGCCGCGTGGTTCAGGGCTGCCGCGATGGTTTGACTGTCGCCGGCGACATCCATCAACCGGGTCTGAATTGCCGGGGAGAGTGCAGCAGCGGCAGTTCCGAGTACAAAAGTGCAGACCAGCAATCCGACGACGGTGTGGGCGGTGAGCGCGAGGGCGATGAGCGATGCGAGATACACCCCGAAGAATCCAAAAATCGACCCCATCACGTTGCGGTCGGCAAAAAACCCGCCGAGGGCGTTACCCAGGGTAAGCCCCAACCCGATCACCACCAGCACAATCGGCACAAAGGCAATGCCACGCTGGGTGACTTCGGTGACCATCGGCGAAATATAGGTGTAGACGGCAAAAAATCCTCCGAACCCCATCGCACCGATGAGGAGGGCGAGCCACACCTGAATGCGACCGAACGCCTGTAGCTCCCGGGCGACGGTGGCCGTGCGATCCCCCTCCTGAAACGGAACCAACACTGCGATGGCCGCGAAAGCCAGGGCAAACAGACCGGCCACAACGAAGTAGGCGACCCGCCAATTGGTGACCTGACCGATGAAGGTGATGCTGGGAACCCCGATGACATTCGCGATGGTCAGACCAAACAACACCGCAGCAACACCCTTTGCCCGCTTTCCCGGACCCATCAGCTCGGCCGCAACGAGCGAGGCGATCCCGAAGTAGGCACCGTGCGGCAGCGCCGCCACAAAGCGGGCGGCGAACACCCACCCGAAGCTCGGCAGTACCGCCGAGGCCAGAGATCCGACGGTGAATGCAGCCACCAAAATAAGCAGCAGCCGCTTGCGCGCAAAGCGGGCGGCGAAAATCGCGATAGTCGGAGCGCCCACCACCACCCCGAGCGCGTACGCGGCAATGAGCCACCCGGCTTGGGCATTGGCCGCCTCAGGAGAAACAGCAGCGAGCTTCGGCAGGAGCTCGCGAGCAATGTTAGGCAACAAGCCCATCGCCACAAATTCAGTCGAACCGATGCCGAAACCGCCGAGGGCAAGTGCGAACAGCGCCAGCCGTGTTCTGGCGGGAGAAGGCTGGCTCACGCGTGATCTTCCGAGCGGCCCAGCGAATTAGCCGTCGCTGTCGCTGCCGGAGTCGCCCCGATCGCCGCGTTATCCGGGCCCCAGCGCGAACTGCGCACTATTGCCCCAATCGCCCACCCCAAAATCACGAAGAGCATGAGGTTTCGCACGGTGAGCACCATCAGCATCGGCGGGAACAGACCGAGCAGGTGACCATACAGCGTCGGATAAATCAGTTGCGTGAGGGCGCCGAGCAACAGCACGAGCAGAGCGGGCGTGCGAAAGCCCGCCGCCAAGCCCGCGCGGTGACTGATCAACCCGAGCACGATCGGAACCGCAAGCCAGGAGATGAACTGGGGCGAACCCACCTTTTGAAAGGCGATCAGCCCCACAAGAAAGGCAAGCATCAGCGGGGGAAGAAGAGCTGCGGCCGTAGCTCCCCGACGAACGGCCCGCACCCCGAGAATGGCGATACCCGCCACCATCACGAGCAGCAACGGCGTCATGAGGGCACTGGCCGCAGCAACCCCCGCCCCACGCACCTGCCAAGTGAGGATGTCTTGGTCGTAATACACCGCCACCCCTTTCACCTGCGCGGCGGCTTGCCACATCCAGAAGGTTGAGACCGGCGCTTCCACCTGAAGTCCACGACCGGTTTGCTGGGTCACAAAACTGAACACGTTTGTTCCGCTGCCAAACAGCAGGGCGAAACCCACCACGACAGCACTGGTCTCGACCGCCGCCGTGAGCACCCGGAGCCGCTGCCGGGTAGCAACCACCATGGCGATAACCAATGCTCCGGGCCACACCTTCACCCACGCCGCCGCGGTGAGCAACACTGCTGCGGCACGAGGGCGGGTCGCGATCAAACTCACCCCCACCAGCGCGAGGGGAACGGTAATTGAGTCGATGCGGCCCAGTGCGATCGGCCCGAGTAGCGTTAGAAAGGCCACCCACCACCACCCGGCAGCCAGCCGATCAAAGCGACGCCCCCATCCGGTGATAACGCCGAGGGCGATAGCGTTTAGCAGCATCACCAGGGCGAGCCAAGAC
>JACMPQ010000100.1 GCA_014377425.1 Microbacteriaceae bacterium
ATCGCCCTACCGACCATGGCCATCAGAGTGGGCATAAGGGCAAATAGTGACATCGTTCTCCGAAAGTCTGCATTCAGGGCCGAGTACAAGAAAACTATTGATTTTGTGTCGAAAAGCCCGACAAGTCGGGTTTGGGGCGGTGCGGAGCAGATCGCTGGCAAATGGGAGAAGCGATGCCTGGCCAAGGCAATCGGCGCATTCGAGCCTCGCACTACCATCCTCCAATCTGTCTCGGTGTTACCGTGTAGCCCCGCGCGGCGTCGAGCCGCGCTCAAAGGCCGTAACGTAGCAGTAGGGGTCGGATCAGCGACTTGCGCGGGTCCAGAGGAAAAAGGGTGCTGCTGTGGGCGAGGAATGTATTCATGGCTTCGAATCCGGTCTGTGTGACTCCTGTTTTCCGAAGCCCACACCGCTGGTAACTACCCCCACCCCCCGCGTTGCCCGAATCGCCCCGGCGCAACTTCGCACGGTGGTTCCCTCGGCTTCGGCCTCCAGCACCTCCAGTCGCAGCGCAACGCGAAGCAGCGCGCCACGCCGAACAGCGACCCCGGCTCCCATGGTGACTCTTCTCGGCGTCGGTGAGCAGAGGCTTTACCACATCACCCACCTCTCAAACCTTGCCGCGATCATCAAAACCGGTTGCCTGCTGGCCGATTCCAGCACCGCCTGGGGCCGACGGCCAACCGTCGAACTCACTTCGCCTGAATCTCGCGAAGTGCGTCGCGATGCGGTCATCTCCGACGACAGTTCCGCAACCGTGGCGAGCTACGTGCCGTTTTTCCTCTCGCCGGATTCCGACATGTGGTGCAACTTTCGTAATCAAGACCCCGATGTGCGCATTGCCCCCGCGGTGGCTGGCTCGCCGGCATCCGGATTCATAATGCTGGTCTCCACCGTCACCAAGGCGCTGGAGAGCGGAACTGCCGCCGTCGTTGTCACCGACGGTGACCCTGCGGTGGCCGCAACCCGCTTTGCAACAACCCCCGATGCGAACGAACGGATGCTGCGCAACCTCCGTGCCCACGAAGACTCCCCGGCCATCCTCTCGGCCGAATATCTCGTGTCAGAGTGCTTCGATTTCTCGCTCATCACGCTCATCGCCGTCGGGAACGACCGCACCCGCGACGACGTGAAAGCGCAGTTGAAGGCTGCCGGTCGCCCCACCAAAGTCTCGGTGTATCCGCCGTGGTTCCAGAAGCCGGAGAAGGTCGAGCTCCTGCCGGCCTAGTTCTGCTCGCGGTCTGCCCACGGCCTCGCGCTCGGGCTTCTAGGCGTCGAGGAGCCCGCGGATGTCGTCGGCGGTCAACGCAGAGCTGAAGACTGCGCCGTCATCCATCACGGCATCGAAGAGTTTCGCTTTTTGAACTTTTAGCGCCATCACCTTCTCTTCGATCGTGTTTGTAGCCACCAAGCGATAGACGTTCACGTGCTTGGTCTGCCCGATGCGATGAGTGCGGTCGACGGCCTGGGTCTCAGTGGCCGGGTTCCACCACGGGTCGAGCAAAAACACGTAGTCGGCCTCGGTGAGGTTGAGCCCGAAACCGCCGGCCTTGAGGCTGATCAGAAACACCGGCGCGGTGCCGGTTTTGAAGCGGGAGATGACCGCCGCGCGTTTGAGGGTCGAGCCGTCGAGGTATTCATAGGCGATGCCCTGCGCGTCAAGGCGGTCGGCGGCTTTCTTCAAGAAAGAGGTGAACTGGCTGAAGATGAGCGAGCGATGCCCCTCCGCCACCACGTCCTCCAATTGCTCGAACAGTACGTCGAGCTTGCTGGAGGCGATGCTGGTGTACTTTTCATCGACTAGTGAGGCGTCGAGGCTGAGCATCCGCAGCAGTGTCAACGAACGAAACACAATGAAGCGGTTCTTGTCGAGGTCTTCGATCAACCCGAGCAGCTTCTGGCGTTCCCGCTGCAAAAACGTGTCGTAGAGCTTCCGATGGGCGGGCGCTAATTCCACCCGAAGCACCTGTTCCTGCTTGGCGGGCAGGTCGGTGGCCACGAGCTCTTTCGTGCGTCGCATCATGAGAGGCCGGATGCGACGGCGCAACTTCGCCAGCAGCGCCGCACTATTAGCGGCCGTAACCACCGCCACGCGTGCGGCGGCCGCATCGGCCCTGGCCGCGGCTGTGAGTTCTTCTGCGGTGTCTGGTGAGGCCGCGAACCCTCCCGTGGCGCTGGCTTGTCCTGCGAGCCCCGCTGCCGCGTTGGCCTCTCCCGCGAGCCCGGCGACCGCACCGGCTTCCTCTGTAAAACCCTCCGCCATCGCCGATCCGCGCCCGATCGGCCGGAGGTATTCCTCGGTGAAACGCCGGTTGGAGGGAAACAACCCGGGCGCGACCACTGCGAACAGCGACCAGAGGTCGAGCAGGCTGTTCTCCATCGGTGTGCCGGTGATCGCTAGCTTGAACGGGGCATCCAGTTCCACCGCGCACTGGTGCGCACGGGATGCCGGATTCTTCACGAACTGGGCTTCGTCGAGAATGAGCCCAGCCCAGTTCTGCGCCCGGTAGGCGGGAAAGTCGAGCCGGAACAGGGCGTAAGAGGTCACCACAATGTCGGCGTCGAGCGCGGCGTCGGCGAGCGTTTCGCGGCTCTTCGTTTCGGTGGCGGTGATTGCCCGCACACGGAGGCCCGGTGTGAAGCGCTGGGCTTCGGTAACCCAGTTAGAGACCACCGAGGTAGGGGCGACTACGAGAAACGGCGGGGCGGCGGCATCCGGCGAATGGGAATTGGTGGCATCAACGGCGTGGGAGATCAGGGCCAAAGTTTGCAGGGTTTTGCCGAGGCCCATGTCGTCGGCGAGTATTCCGCCGAGCTGGTTGCGCCAAAGGAAGACTAGCCAGTCGAATCCGACCTGCTGGTAGGGGCGCAGGGTGGCCATAACGCCGGTCGGCAGTGGGACGGCGTCCACTGGTGTGGCTGCTGGATCGCCGGTGCCGGTGCCGACGCCGATGGCGAGCAGCCCGTCGACCGCGGTTCTCCAGGTTTGCGCCTGGACTGTCTCGTCGGCGAGATCCTCGAAGTCACTCCAGAGGCTCGCCTGATAGCGACTGATCCGCAGGCCGGTCTCCCATTCGGCCAGCGCGGACGCCTCCTCAATGAGCCGGTGGAGCGTTTCGAAGGCAGGGTGGTCGAGGGATAAAAAGGAGTTGTCGGCAAGCAAAAGCTTCTTTTTGCCGGTCGAAAGCGCCTTGATCAGAGTGGCCAGAGGCACCTTCCGCCCACTGACGGTAACGATCACGCCGAGGTCGAACCAGTCGCGGTGCGGCGTCTCCACGGTGCTGATAGTCAGTTGCGGCGATTCGGTGAGCTCAAGATAATTGGGCTGTTTGCCCACGATGTCGACCCGTACACCCTCGATTTCTTCGATCGCCGGCAGGAATCCAGCGCAAAATTCGGCGGCAGCCAAGCCTTGGAGGCTCGTTGTGGCAGCCACGCTCGGAGTCTTGAGTACCGCGCGAACGACCCCAAGGGTTGCGCGTTCCAGTTCGGCATCGATCTGACTGTTTGGTTGATCGATCGAAGAGAGGGTGATTGTGGTGCCGATCGTCTGTTCCCAACCCCAGCTGAGACTGAGGTGATGTTTAGCCGAAAAGGTTGCCGTCAGCAGCAGTACCGGCGCTATCGGTTTCGGAAAAGCTACCGACTCATCGCGGCTCGTGACCGAAACGCTGCGACGCAAGCGCGGATAGAACTCGGCGAGAAATTCGGGCACATCACTTGCCGGAACGGTGACGGTCTGCGGCGTTTCAAGCAGTGATCGTTCGTGGGCGCTCAGCGGTTTCGCGGTGGGGGCAAGCGTGAAAATGGTGCGGGGAGCAAGGCTCCAGAGGTATATTCCGTGTTCGCCGATGGTTCCGGCCTGACCGAACGCGCGGGTTGTGCCATCAATGGTGAGTGTGGGGGAAAGGCGCAAGTCGGTAGCCGGTGCGAGAGAGGGGGCATTCGGTGCGCCTGGCTCTTCGACGGCCGCCGAATTTTTGGGAACTGCCGTTTCGGGTATTGCCTGTTCGTGAACTGCCGCCGTCACGTCGATGCTCAGCTCGGCGCGTTGCGCCACAACCACCGACGCGTCTTTTTTGCCGCCGATCAGGGTGATGCCGATCGTTTCTGCTTGCGCAAGCAGCTGCCAGAGAAGCGGGCTCAGAAAGTCGTCGAGGTAGAGCCAGTCCGGCTCCTGAGTGGTGAACACTTCGCGAGTGGCACGGTGCAGGGCCGCAAACTGCGCAAACCAACGCAATTGCTCCGGCCGGAGATTGAGGCGATTGGAGAGGTAGCTAAGCGAGTTCCACGAGACGTTTCCGCGCACCCAGTTGCCGGTGGAGCTTTTGATCACCGGGCGTACCCCGAGCCGGAAAGTCTGTGTTGGGCTGTCGCCGGAATTCTTGGTGGCGGTCTTGGCCGAGGGTCCCCGCCAGCGATCTGCCGTTCGAGGCGTCTGCTCACGAAGTTCAAACAGCAGGCCCATCGCGGTTGGCGGGGCCGGGCGGTAGCCGATCGGGCGGTAGCCGCCAACATCCGGTTGCATTCCGGATGCCGCAGCGCTCACGTCGTCGCTGGCGAACACCGCCACCGCTATTTTCCAGGTGGGCAGTTGCGTCGCCGTGGGCGGTGTTTGCGCGCCATCCGCCGATTCCGCTGCGCCGTTCGGCCCGGTGGTGAAGGCACGCGCGGGTGCGACCGCGGAGCTGTTCAGCTTCCGAATGTGCAGCGAGTTATTGGCGATGAGGGTGGCGGCGATGTGCTTGCAGTCGAAGGCCATCGGGCAACTACAGGTGCTGCTGGTGGGTTTGCTGGTGGGTGCGCCGATCGATTCGTTCACTGCGCGGGGGGATTCTCGTGCGACCACCAGCGTGACGCTACAGCGATACGGCACCGTGCCGGAGCCCTGCACCGTTCCAAGCACCCGCCGGGTGGGGCCGTCCCACTCGGTTTTGAGCACGGCGCCCAGGCGCGCGTAGTCGCGTCCGCGTTGGAAGGCGGCCTGACCGACAAGCCGGATGATGTCGCTCA
>JACMPQ010000017.1 GCA_014377425.1 Microbacteriaceae bacterium
GGGGGCATTCGGTGCGCCTGGCTCTTCGACGGCCGCCGAATTTTTGGGAACTGCCGTTTCGGGTATTGCCTGTTCGTGAACTGCCGCCGTCACGTCGATGCTCAGCTCGGCGCGTTGCGCCACAACGACCGACGCGTCTTTTTTGCCGCCGATCAGGGTGATGCCGATCGTTTCTGCTTGCGCAAGCAGCTGCCAGAGCAGCGGGCTCAGAAAGTCGTCGAGGTAGAGCCAGTCCGGCTCCTGAGTGGTGAACACTTCGCGAGTGGCACGGTGCAGGGCCGCAAACTGCGCAAACCAACGCAATTGATCCGGCCTGAGATTGAGGCGATTGGAGAGGTAGCTAAGCGAGTTCCACGAGACGTTTCCGCGCACCCAATTACCGGTGGAGCTTTTGATCACCGGGCGTACCCCGAGCCGGAAAGTCTGTGTTGGGCTGTCCCCGGAATTCTTGGTGGCGGTCTTGGCCGAGGGTCCCCGCCAGCGATCTGCCGTTCGAGGCGTCTGCCCACGAAGTTCAAACAGCAGGCCCATCGCGGTTGGCGGGGCCGGGCGGTAGCCGATCGGGCGGTAGCCGCCAACATCCGGTTGCATTCCGGATGTTGCAGCGCTCACCTCGTCGTCGCTGGCGAACACCGCTACCGCTGTTTTCCACGTGGGCAGTTCCGTCGCCGTGGGCGGTGTTTGCACGCCATCCGCCGATTTCGCTGCGCCGTTCGGCCCGGTAGTGAAGGCGCGCGCGGGAGCGACCGCGGAGCTGTTCAGCTCCCGAATGTGCAGCGAGTTATTGGCGATGAGGGTGGCGGCGATGTGCTTACAATCGAAGGCCATCGGGCAACTACAGGTGCTGCTGGTGGGTTTGCTGGTGGGTGCGCCGATTGATGCGTTCACCGCGCGGGGGGATTCTCGTGCGACCACCAGCGTGACGCTACAGCGATACGGCACCGTGCCAGAGCCCTGCACCGTTCCAAGCACCCGCCGGGTGGGGCCGTCCCACTCGGTTTTGAGCACGGCGCCGAGGCGCGCGTAGTCGCGTCCGCGTTGTAAGGCGGCCTGACCGACGAGCCGGATGATCTCACTCACATCGATCAGCGGAAACGACTCGTGCGGCATCCGCTTATTGTTTCACGCTGCAATGTCCGACCCGCTCGCTAGGGTCTAAGCACCGGTTGAACGCAAAGGGGAATCATGTATCTGCTCGACTCGACCGTGATTACGAGCGCCAGCGACCTCAGCACGGCGTCGGGCTGCGAGTTCGCCTTCGCCCGCAAATTAGACGTGCTGCTCGGTCGGATCCCTGCCGCAACGACCGAGCCAGATGCCATGCTCCAACGCACCGCGACCCTCGGTGACGCCCACGAGCTGCGGGTGCTTCAGTCCTACCGAGAGCGCTTCGGCGCCGGGGTGGTGGAGATTGACCGACCCAACCTGCGCGACGCCGCGGCGATCGAGGCAGCGCTCGCGCTATCCCGGGACGCGTTCGCCAGCGGCGCCGATGTCGTGTTTCAGGCCACCTTCTTCGACGGCTCCTTTATCGGATTCGCCGACTTCATCGTGCGCGAAGACACGCCCGACGGCATCCGCTATCGGGTGCAGGACACCAAGCTGGCGCGGTCGGCCAAGGTGTCGGCGCTTCTGCAGCTCGCTGCCTACGCCGAGCAGCTAGAAAAAATCGGAATAATCCCTGCCGACACTGTCGAACTTTTGTTGGGTAATGGCGTGGTCAGCGAGCATCGGCTGCGCGACATCCTGCCGGTTTATCGAAAACGCAGAGCTCGACTGGCTGACCTCGTCGCTGGGCGACAGGCGGACTCGATGGCGACCGCGTGGGGCGACGAACGCTACCTCGCCTGCGGACGCTGCGATACCTGCGAAGAGCAGGTGCAATCGACCCGTGATGTACTGCTGGTGGCGGGGTTGCGGGTCACCCAGCGCGCCAAATTACGGGCTGAAAACGTGACCACCATCGACCAGCTCGCCGAGCGAAGCTCACCCGTGCCTGGGATCGCGGGGGCCACTCTGGCCGCGCTGCAACAGCAGGCGGCGCTGCAACTGGCCCCGCACGACCCGATCTCCGATGCACCGCGCTGGCAGGTCGCAGAGCGCACGGCGTTTGCAGCCCTCCCCGAACCCGACGACGGTGACATTTTCTTCGACTTTGAGGGCGACCCGCTGCACCACGAGGGTTCCACGTGGGGCCTCGACTATCTGTTCGGCTTGGTTGAGCCAGACGGCACCTTTCGACCGTTCTGGGCGCATGACCTGGCCGCCGAACGTCAGACGCTGATCGACTTTCTTGACTTCGTGGTGAAGCGCCGGGCGCGGCATCCGGCCCTGCACATTTACCACTATGCCTCCTACGAGCGCAGCCACCTGCTGAGCCTTGCCGCGCGACACGGTGTGGGCGAGGAAATCATCGACGACCTCTTGCGCGCCAACGTGCTCGTTGACCTGTACCCGATTGTGAAGCGAGGACTGCGCATCGGCAGCCGCAGCTATTCGTTGAAAAAGCTCGAACCGCTGTATATGGGAAACGAACAGCGCTCGGGGGTGGCCAACGCCGCCGACTCCATCGCCGAATACGTGCACTACCGCGAGCTGATCGAGGCGGGGGAGTCGGATGCCGCAGCGCGTGTGCTCGCCGACATCGCCAGCTACAACGCCTACGACTGCCTCTCCACTCTCCGCCTGCGTGACTGGTTGCGGCAGATCGCGCCGCAAACCGAAACTGAAACCGAAACCGCGGCCTTCGGTGCCGCCGCAGTTCTGCCGGAGTTGCCGATTGCCGCAGCGCTGCGGGAACCCGACCCGGTCTACCTTGAGCTCATGGCGGTGCTGGAGCACATCCCGCCCGGTCAGCGCACAGCCGACGACAACGCGCTCGCGCTGGCGTCGGCCGCCATCGACTACCACCGCCGGGAGGCCAAAACTTTTTGGTGGGGCCACTTCTCGCGGCTCGCCAACCCCCTGCCCGAGTGGGCGGACACGCGGGACGTGCTGGTGATCGATCAGGTCAGCGTGGAGCAGGACTGGTTTCGCGAGGGTCGCCAGTCGACTGATCGGCGGGTTCTCCGGGTGAGTGGCACCGTGGCTCCGGGCAGTTCAATCAAGAAGGAATCAAACCCTTTCTTGGTGTACGACCTGCCCGCGCCGCCGATCGATGTCAAAGTTGCGCCCGGTTCCCGTCTCGCCCACAACAGGTCGGAAATCGTTGAGGTGCTCAGCCCGACGGAGTTTCTGATCACCGAGCGGCTGTCCAAAGGCGCCGAACAATTTGACGATCTGCCTGTAGCTCTTGCCCCCTCCAGCCCGCCCGATCCGGGCACGCAAGTCGGAGCGATCTCCGAGTGGGGCCGTGCTGTGCTGACCGCGCTGCCTGCGATGCTCCCGGATGCTGCGCTCGACATCCTTCGTCGGGTGCCGCCGCGCGTTGTCGGTAAGGGTGGCATTGCCCTCGGCCTAGATCCGGTGCACGGCGGCGACACCGCGGCGGCCCTTCGGAACACCCTGCTGAAACTTGATCGCTCCTACCTCGCCGTGCAGGGACCTCCCGGAACAGGGAAGACCTTCACCGGTTCACGGCTCATCGTCGACCTCGTGCAAAATCACGGTTGGAGGGTGGGCGTCGTCGCGCAAAGCCACGCGGCGGTCGAGAACATGCTCGCCGGAATCGTCAAAGCCGGGCTCGATCCCGTGCTCGTCGGTAAGAAGCCTCGCGGAGGGGACGAGCAGGTGAAGGTACCTTGGCGGGGGCCCGCAGACGGCAAATTCGGCTCATTCAGCGCCCCCGGCTTTGTGCTCGGCGGAACCGCATGGGTTTTCAGCAACGCTAATTCGGTGCCGCGCGACGCTCTAGATTTGCTTGTCGTCGACGAAGCCGGGCAGTTTTCGCTCGCCAGCACCATCGCGTGTTCCGTGGCGGCTACTCGGCTGCTGCTGCTCGGGGATCCGCAGCAGCTTCCGCAGGTGAGTCAGGGGTCGCATCCGGAACCGATCGATGTGTCGGCGCTCGGCTGGTTGTCGAAGGGCCACGACGTGCTTCCACCCGAATTCGGTTACTTTCTCGCGACCAGTTGGCGCATGCACGCAGCCGTTTGCGCCCCGGTCTCTGAGCTGTCGTACGAGGGAAAGCTTCTCTCGCATGCATCCGAGAGGTCTTTAGCAGGAATTGAGCCGGGGCTCCATCCGCGCCCAACTCCCCATTGGGGTAACTCCACATTTTCTCCCGAGGAAGCGGATGCCGTCGTGGCGATTGTCGGCGAGGTGCTCGGAAAACCCTGGGTCAGTGCCGGAACCACGCGACCGCTGGAGCAAAGCAACATTATCGTGGTGGCTCCCTACAACGCTCAGGTGGAACTGTTGCGAGAACGCCTTACGACCTCCGGCTTCGCGGATATACCGGTCGGCACCGTCGACAAGTTTCAGGGTCGAGAGGCCGCGGTGGCAATCCTGTCGGTGACCGCATCCTCCGCCGAGGATGCCCCACGCGGGCTCGAATTTATCCTGCTCGCCAATCGACTAAATGTCGGAATTTCACGCGCGCAGTGGGCGGCATATTTGGTCTACTCACCGACAATTCTGGAGAATCTGCCGACGAGCGCGGCTGGGCTCGCCCAGCTGAGTGCGTTCATCCGGCTTGTCGAGACGCCCCCACTGGAAAGGAAACGGATGCTCGATTAGTGCGGTGGCACACACGAAGGACTCCCTCACGGCCGCCACAATGGGATATTTGAGAGATGGCCTTCACCGACGCCACCGGCCTCAGCCGGGTATCGCTTCGGCCAGCGGGCTACGAACTCGGCTTCGTTGACGGCGATACGTGGGACAACAACTGGCTCATCATCGAGGGAGAAATCGCGACGGCACAGGAGCGATGGTCGTTCCGCGAGCTGTGCCTCCAGGTCAGTGAGGCGGAAGAAATCGCCGAATGGCTTCAACGGATCGCAACCAGGAACGAGGCACTGGAAGAGGCGCACCGGAGCGGCGCACCGGAGCGGCGGAGGAGAGTCGCTGCCTGAATTCATTGAGCCCAACCTCGCATTTAGCGCTCGATTCCGCTGCGGCGGTGCTTCGGTCATCAGCATTCATTTCGCAGCGTGGTCGTTACTGCCCAATCGCGAATCCGACGACTTGTCTGATCGACGTGAGCCCCGAGCGAGCCGCACCGGCGACGATTCCCAGACGCCTGAATCAGCCGCCGTCGAACGGGCAACGATCGCGCCTGAGATGTCATTCGGAGCAATTCGCAGCGCCGCGGAACAGTGGCAGAAGGAAATCACTCAGTTCCCCGCCCGCTGAAATGACCTTCGACAGTGTTGGTACTCACTCCCCTACTCCCTAACAGTGATTTCGTCGCCCACCGCACAGTGTCGATACGGGTGGGGGGATCCGGGTAGCCCTGTTTAACCATGGTGCAATGGACA
>JACMPQ010000018.1 GCA_014377425.1 Microbacteriaceae bacterium
CACCGATTCGTGTCACCTCCGTTACGCGAGCATTGCCATAAACTCGGGCATTATCGAATATGCGAGCGTGCCCGGATACCTGGGCGTTGTCGAACACATGAGCGTGATCGGAAATTGAGGCAACTCCCCGCACATCGGCACCGCCCGAAATCTCCGAGTCGTTGTTGACCAACGCATGACCGGAAACACCGGCGTCGTCGGAAATGATGGCGTTGCCGGAAACCCGAGTGCCACCGGCGACCAAAGCGTTGTGGCAGAGCCGGGCATTGCCAAACACCTCCGCGTTGTCGGAGACCCAAGCACTGTCGGCAAGTCGCGGTCGACCCGTCGAAAGGGTCTGTCCCTCCACCCAGCCACCGATGTCCCCCCGAGCGACATTCTGGGAGGGAATATCTTTCGTTGCCCGAATTCTTCCTAGAGTCGCGCCCTGAAAATTTGTCCGAAACTCACCCACGAGTTCGTAACTGACCGAGGCGCCGGTGGTGTGCAGCCGGAGCTCCTCCAGAAGTTCACGGAGCCGAAAATCGGCTGCCGCTGTCGCCTCTGGATTATCTGGAATTGCGGTGAAGTCAAAAAAGTTTGTCATGGTTTCGAGGAACGCGATCGACCCAGACGGATCGTCCCGTCTACCTTCTCCTCTTCGCAAGCTACACCCGTGCCGGAAGAACCAGGAGGAATTCACGGAAAACTATTCCGAGCGTTGGGCACGATTACAACTCATCGTGCCCCAGTTAGGTTAGGCTGGCCTTATCAATCTGTTAGCACGCAATTTTGAGTGGGTATCGTATGACGTTTCGAAAGATCACCGGTCGCAATTTGACCGCAATTGGAGCAACCGCAATAGTTGTCCTGCTTGCCGGGTGCAGTTCAGCACCCGCGCCCGGTTCATCGTCATCCTCGGCAAAGCCGTCGGGTGAAATCACCGTCTACAACGGCCAGCACGAATCTCTCACCCAGGCTTGGGCAGACGAATTCACCAAAGAGTCCAGCGTCAAGGTGATTCTGCGCAACGGCGAGGATCCCGAACTCGGTAACCAGCTCGTTCAAGAAGCGAGTGCCTCACCGGCGGATGTCTTCCTTACCGAGAATTCTCCGGCCATCAGCCTCGTCGAACGGGCCAAACTTCTCGCCCCGATCGATGCGGCTACCCTCGCTCAGGTTCCCGCCGGCTACCGGCCCAAATCGGGTGACTGGACTGGGATCGCTGCGCGCTCCACCGTTTTCGTCTACAATCCTGCAATGCTTAGCGCCGCCCAGCTGCCGACATCTCTGCTCGATCTCGCAAATCCGAGTTGGAAGGGCAAGTGGGCAGCATCCCCCTCCGGGGCTGATTTTCAAGCCATCGTCAGTGCACTCTTGGAGCTGAAGGGTAAAGCGGCAACAGAGTCTTGGCTCAGTGCGATGAAACAAAACTTCGTCGCCTACAAGGGCAACAGCACGGTGATGAAGGCCGTGAACGCCGGAGAGATCCCCAGCGGAGTGATCTATCACTACTACTGGTTCGGCGATCAGGCTGGAACGGGCGAGAACAGCAAAAATACCAAGATGATGTACTTCAAAAATGCTGATCCGGGTGCCTTTGTTAGCGTATCCGGTGGCGGCGTTCTGAAGACCAGCAAGAATCCCGTCGCAGCTCAGGCCTTCCTCAAATTCATTACGGCCAAGCAGGGACAACTTATTCTGCAAACCGGCAACTCGTTCGAGTACCCGGTCGCGAGTGATGTCGCCGCCAATCCTGCCCTCGTGCCCTTGACGGAGCTCAATGCGCCCAGCATCGATCCCTCCACACTGAATAGCACCACCGTTACCGATCTGATGACCCGCGCGGGAATCATTTAGGGCCGTCGGAACAGGAACCCCCGGAGTTTTTAGTGAGCACTAGCCGCATCGCCGGCACCGTGGATGCCACCGCCGCGGCGAGCCCCAATCGGGCTCGCCGCGGCGATGTGCGCTCCCGAGCACCCAAGCGATTGATGGCCGCCGCCGTTATCATCTCAGCGCTTTCCAGCGTGCCTCTGATCTACGTGGCGGTCACCGCCATCGTCACCGGCTGGCCCACCCTCTCCGCCCTCATCTTTCGCAATCGAGTCGGTGAGCTGCTGGTCAATACCGCTGGGCTGGTGATCATCACGGTTCCGCTCACCGCGGTTGTTGGGCTGGCCGCGGCCCTCCTGGTTGAGCGCACAACCCTTCCCGGCGCCAGGGTTTTCGCCCTGCTGCTCGCCGCACCGCTCGCAATCCCCGCCTTTGTACACAGCTACGGCTGGGTTACCGTTATCCCCTCGCTGCACGGCCTCGGCTCCGGGGTGCTCATCGGCACGCTCGCCTATTTTCCGCTGGTGTACTTGCCGTGCGCGGCGGCTCTTCGACGCCTCGACCCGGCGCTGGAGGAGGCAGCCTCGGGCCTCGGACTTCGACCGACGGCGATGTTTTTGCGCGTCATCTTTCCGCAATTGCGCTTGCCCCTTCTCGGCGGCTCCCTGCTGATAGCACTGCACCTGCTCGCCGAATACGGCGCGTTCGCACTGATTCGATTCGACACCTTTACAACCGCGATCATCGACCAGTATCGCTCCACCTTCAACGGTCCCGCGGCCAACGCCCTGGCCAGCGTGCTGGTGTTTTGCTGCCTCTTCGTGTTGGTTACGGAGTCGGGGGCGCGCGGTCGGGCGCGGTTTGCCCGCGTTGGTGCCGGGGCGTCTCGGCCGGTCATCCGGCGTCGATTGCGGCGATCAACGCCTGCGGCCTACGGTTACCTCGTGGTTCTGGTCCTGCTCTCAACGGGTGTGCCGCTGATCACGGTCGTGCGCTGGCTAACCGCCGGTGGTGCCCGCGTCTGGGGCGACGGTCAGATCGTTGCATCCCTCGCCCAAACCCTCGGGTATGGCCTCACCGGTGCCGCCATCACCACGGTGCTCGCCCTTCCGGTGGCGTTGCTGGCCGTGCGCTATCCGGGAAGACTCGCCCGAATCCTGGAATCGGTGGGCTACATCACGAGCTCCCTCCCGGGAATCGTGACTGCCCTTGCCCTGGTTACGGTGAGCATCCGGTATCTGCAGCCGCTTTACCAAAGCAGCATTTTGGTCGCCGTTGCCTACGCCCTCATGTTTCTCCCCCGAGCCCTCGTGTCGCTCTCCGCGGGGCTTGCTCAGGTGCCGCTGGGGCTCGAGGAAGCCGCGCGCTCCCTCGGAATCCACCCCACCGTCGCGTTCATTCGCG
Source organism: Microbacteriaceae bacterium (assembly GCA_014377425.1). Lineage (GTDB taxonomy): Bacteria > Actinomycetota > Actinomycetes > Actinomycetales > Microbacteriaceae > Marisediminicola. The sequence goes on from JACMPQ010000018.1 coordinate 3,220, forward strand.
TAACCCTCCGGTTCATTGCGCCGACCACCCTCGCCGGCGGAGCATTGGTGTTCCTCGGCGTTATCAACGAACTCACCGCGACGCTGTTGCTTGCCCCAAGTGGTACCCGCACCCTCGCCATTCAGTTTTGGTCGCGGGTAAACGAGATCGATTACGCGGGAGCTGCGCCCTATGCGATGCTCATGATCGTGCTTTCTTTGCCCGTGACCTACCTGCTGTTCTCCCGCTCCCGATTGGTTGAGACCCGGTGAGCGCCGTTGAACTCGATCGAGTGTCCAAGGGTTTTGGGCAGATTGCCGTTCTCAACGCGGTAAACCTCTCGATTCTGGCGGGAAGCACCACCGTCATCGTCGGTGCCTCCGGATCAGGCAAGACCACGCTGCTGCGGCTGATCAGCGGCTTTGAAATGCCCGACAGCGGCACCATCAGCCTGTCGGGTGAGCGCGTCGCCGGCTCCGGAAAAAACGTTCCCGCGCACCGCCGCGGAATCGGGCTGGTGTCGCAGGAGGGGTCGCTGTTTCCGCACCTATCGGTAGAGGAAAACATCGCTTTCGGAATGGGAGATCTCCCCCGCCGCAACCGGCAACGCGCCGTGGAGGAGCTCCTCGACATGGTTTCCCTCGAGCGCAGCTACCGCACACGACGTCCGGATGAACTCTCCGGAGGTCAGCAACAGCGCGTCGCCCTGGCGCGCGCCCTCGCCCGCAAACCGTCGGTGATGCTGCTGGATGAGCCGTTCTCGGCGCTAGACACCGGGCTGCGGGCCGCAACCCGCGACGCCATCTCCGCAACTCTTCGCCAGCAGTCGATCACCACCGTGTTAGTCACCCACGACCAATCCGAGGCGCTTTCCTTCGGAGATCAACTCGCCGTTCTGCGCAAGGGTCGACTCGTGCAGGTGGGATCACCCCGGGAGCTGTACTTCGCACCTCGAGAGGTGTCCACGGCGAAGTTTCTCGGTGACGCCATCGTTCTGCCGGCTACCGTAGGCGCGGGCACGGCATCCTGCGCGTTCGGCATTGTTGTCGTTGCCCCGACCGCGGTGCGCGGAGCAGCCTTCGTGATGTTCCGACCGGAACACCTCGTGGTCAAAAAAAGCGATTCAGGCGGTTCTGCCGTGGTGGAGTTGGTGGAGTTTGGCGGTGCCGAAGTCAACATCACTGTGCGCCTCGACGGGCTGCATTCCGGTCGCGGAGCCGTGGTCAAGATTCGCCAAAACAACGACCTGAACGTAGCGCGCGGCGACCGGGTGGTGGTGTCGACCCGTCAACCCGGGGTCGTGGTCTCCCCTGACCAAGACAACGAAAATGACCAGGGCAGCGAGAACGAGCCTGAACTGGCCACTGGCTGACCGGCTTAGTGCAACAGGCTTCCGCTGGCATCCATCGCGTTCTTCTCGCCGGCTTCGATTGGCACGGTGAAGCGGTTCTGCGCCGGCGGTAGTGGGCAGTTGAAGTTGTAGTTGAAGGCACAGGGCGGTAGGTAGGCCCGGTTGAAGTCGAGGGTGATCGAATCGTCGACATTCGGCGCGATCAACAGAAAACGACCGACGCTGTAGCTGGAAACTCCATTGGTCGAATCGGCGAAAACGAGAAGCAACGCCCGACCCTCCTTGAATGCGGCCAGGTGGTAGTCCACACCGTCTTTGCTGAAGCGAATCTCCCCCGGCATCACCCTGTCGCGCGGCTTACCATCGTCTTTGAGGTGCTCGATGCCAACGGTTGTACCGCCCGGGATTTCGATCCATTCAGCGGTGATCACCCATTCCGGGTTGTACGCGAACGCGTCTATGCCTCCGAAATTTTTGATTGCTTCCGACTCGGAATCCCAGACCCGCAGCGCATAGAGACCCTCCTCACTGGCGACCACGAAGCCGCTCAGAGTCGACGAGAAGATAACCTCGCCGGGAGTCGCCGCATCTTTACCGGCTACAATCGCTGATCCGTCGACCAGCGTTCCATTGACCAGAATATTGTCGGATGCCACAGCCGTGACCATCAGCCCCGACTCTCCAACCGGCAACGGCGCCCACATTCCCGGAACCCCGTAAATCGGTTGCTCAGCGTTTACCCACTGGGTGCCGACAAGGGCGAGGTTACCCCGAGGCTGCACCACGGACTGCTCCCGGCGGCTGCGGTAGAGGGCAAGTTGGTCTTCCGGCGTTGCAACAGTTGTCATGGTTACATCTTTCCTTCTCGCGCTGAGGCAGACGAACACTCCGCGGCATTTCGTCGAGAGCGGTGACGCATAGACAGAGTCGACACCAGTCGAAGCAGTGGGTACCGGAGCCGATTCCTGGGGACGATCTCCGCCGCCGTCGCCCGTGGGGTAACGGTAGGCTCATTCCGACGCTCCCTTAGCTCAGCTGGTTAGAGCCCCGAACTCATAATTCGGTCGTCGTCGGTTCAAGTCCGACAGGGAGCACTTGATGCCCGCCCCGCCCGCCCCGGCATCCGTGCATAGGTTCAGGTGCAGGGGTTCAGCTCGCCGGGTTATCGAGCGAAACCTCGGTCACCGGGTCAACGACCGGCTCGCCCCGGTACAGGCTCTCGAAGGTGCTCAGGGTTCGCTCGATGTCGTGCGGCGCGATGTAGGCCAAACTGGTGCGGCCGAGCCGGGTGAGCTCGTCTGCGTTTGCGGCAAACACCGTGGTGAGTTTTGCGGCGAGATCCCGCACGTTTCCCGGCTCGAACAGGTAACCGTTTTCGCCGTCATGCACCAGGTGCGGAAGAGCCATGGCGTTGGCGGCCACCACCGGAAGCCCGGAAGCCATTGCCTCCAGGGTGGCGATGCTTTGCAGTTCCGCGATAGAGGGCATGGCGAACACGGTGGCCCGGCGGTAGGCGGCTCGCAACTCCTCCTCGGTCACGTAGCCGGTGAAGGTCACCTGAGACCGAATTCCGAGCCCGAGGGTGAGCTGCTGCAGGTGTCCGAGCAGATCGCCGCCACCGACGATATCGAGCTTCACATCGAGGGATTCATCGAGCATGGCCACCGCGTTCAGGAGAACGTCAATGCTTTTTTCTCCCGTCACCCGACCCACGAAAAGAATCCGATTTTCGGTGCGCGGAGCGAAGTTCGGGGTGTAATTTGCCGCGTTGATGCCGCAGGAGATTGCGTGAACATCCTTCAATCCCACGGCCGCCTCGAGAAAATCGGCGGCCTTTCGGGTGGGGCTGGTGACCGCCGAAACGAGAGAGAACGTGCGCGCGGCATCTTGCCACGCCCAACGGATGGCCGTGCGCCGGAAGAATTTAGGGAGCAGCGTGTGCTCAATCATGTTCTCGGGCATGAAATGGTTGGTTGCAACGATGCGGATGCCGCGCTTCGCCGCCTCCTTCGCTAGCCCTCGTCCGACCAACAAATGCGACTGAATGTGAACCACGTCGGGCCGCACCTCGTCGAGGATACGCGCGGACTCCTTCTCTACGCGCCACGGCACCGAATAGCGCAACCAGTCGTGCGGGTACCACCGCCACGACTTGAGTCGGTGCACGGTGATTTTTTGGCCGTCGTGAACCTCGGTGCTCGTGCCGTAGCGCGCTGACGCGGAGGGGGCCAACACGTGAACTTCGTGACCCCGGCCGACGAGCCCGGCCGCCAATCGCGCGGCAAAATTAGCCGCGCCGTTGACGTTGGGCGGGAAGGTATCGGCCCCAATCAGCACGCGTAGTGCCGCCGGTTCTGAGCCCGATGCGGTGGCTGGAGCCGCGCGTGATTCAGGTTCTGAAGCGGCATGTGAGTCAGTGCTACGGAAATCTCTCATCGGCAAATTCACCCTAGCGTTGGTTTTGTGGATGATGTTTGGAGAGCTCGAAAACCCCGTAAATTGCCAAGCATCCGGCAATAATGAACGCCAAGATGGCAAACAACGGTGCCCCGGCAGCCTCGCCGAGCACCACAATGCCGATGCCGACGGCCACGAGCGGGTCGATAACGGTGAGGCCCGCGATCACCAGATCCGGCGGTCCGGAGACATAGGCGGTTTGCACAAAATAGGCTCCGATGACCGTCGCCGAAACAAGCGCCACAATGCACAAGACGGTCAACCATTCGAAGTCACCGGTCACAATTCGGTTGATCACCACCTTGGCGAGGGTTGCAACGAATCCGTACAGCACCCCGGCCCCGACAATGTAGACGATTGCGGTGAGGCGGCTGCGGAAGGTGAGGAAAGCGGCTCCTGCGAACACGAGAACCGTAGCGAGAATGAGCAGGATCGTGATCAACTGCGTGTCGCTGATCGGGCGCTCCGTGCCGACGAAGGCCGCAACTGTTACGAAGATTCCGACTCCCCCGATACACAGGGCTATCGCGCGAATGGTGAGTCGATCCAGTCGCGTTTTGGTAACCCGAGCGTTGACCAGAGCGGTTATTACCAAGGCCACCGCACCCAGGGGCTGCACCACGATGAGCGGCGCGAGACGCAGCGCAATCAGCTGCAGAATCACGGCGAGGCCCAGCATTAAGGTGCCGGTGATCCACGAGGGACGCCCCAACAGGGCAAAAAGCTGCACTTTGCTGAGTCCCTTGGCTTTGCCACCGAGGGATGCCTCGACCTTGGTGACGCCGCGATGCTGAAACTGTGCCCCGAGCGCGAGAAAGACCGCACCGATCAGCGCTACCGGAATGCCGAGCCCCTGCATGGGAGTGAGCGTGAGGGCCTGGGTGGCGAAAATGCTGAGTTCGTCAATAGGCACGCCTCGACCCTAACGTCTGGCGGCCCGTTATTCTTGGCGAATGGCCGTACTTCCGATTCTCATCACGGGTGAACCCGTGCTTCACTCACGTGCTCTTCCGGTGACCGATTTCACCGAAGACCTCAAAAATCTGGTCGACGACATGTTCGAGACCATGGAGGCGGCCCCCGGTGTCGGGCTCGCCGGGCCACAGATTGGCGTGGCGCTGCAGTTATTCGTCTACAACTGGGTCGACGACGACAACCGGCTGTGGCGCGGTGCGGCGATCAACCCAGAGTTGTGGCTTTCCTCGCCTGTGCTCGGGGAGGCCGACGAGGACGAAGATTCCGAGGGCTGCCTATCGGTACCCGGCGAGCGTTTTCCGCTGCTGCGCGCCGAGCGGGTCATTCTTCGGGCGGTTGATCTAAACCAGGTGCCGTTTGAAATCGTGGCCGAGGGATGGCTGGCGCGGATTTTCCAGCACGAATTCGACCACTTGAACGGCGTGCTGTACGTCGACCGCCTCGAGCAGACCTGGCACAAACCCGCAGCGAAGGCGATCAAGTCCGGGGGCTGGGGAATGCCCGGCAAGAGTTGGCTTCCCGGAGTGGATGATCTCGACGCGTAACAGGCGGCGTAAGCCAGACGCAGCGGGTCGGCTTTAGCGCTGCAGATTGACCGAATGAACACCGTTGTCATGGCGCAGCACCGGGAACACCGCCGAGACCGAAAACCCCACTCCGGGCACCGGATAGGCGTGAAAGATCCCGCCGAAAGCATCCGTGCGGATACGCATCTCCGTCACTCCACCGCCGACAACAGGGTCGACAAGGGCCGACGGGACTTCCTCAAAGATGTAACTACGCTGTTGTGCGACCGGCCCGGTGGTCGCGCTGAGCCCCGGTGGCTGAGCCCTCGACTGCACACCGTTGTCATCGATTAGAACCTGCAGGCCCTCCTCGGTCCAGACGAATGAGACGTGAACTACGGTGCCGGGCCCGCCGAACTTGAGCGCGTTCGAAAGTGCTTCTTCAACGATGCGATTGATCGCCGCATTCGCGCCCGGTTGCGGCTCAAAACTGTTGCCGGATTCGCTGAAGGTGATGGTGAGCCCGGCGCGGCGTCGTTCATCCAACAGCGTTGCCAATCGCTGAAGGCGTGGCTGGGCCTGAACCGCACTTTGCCCGTCCCCGGCGATCGTGACGATCCTGCGCAGCTCGGCGAGCGTTTCGCGGGCGAGCGCGGCTACGAGTTTTGCCGATCGCTCCGCGGCGCCGGGAGCGGCGTCGAGCAAGTAGCCTGCGGCATCCGCCTGGCGCACGATCTGCGAGACCGACAGCACCACCCCATCGAAGAGCTCCCGGATGATGCGCAACCGGGCTCCCTGCTCGACCGCGGCATTCGTGCCGGCTGAAATTTCGCGGTCGGCGGCGTTGAGCTCGCGCGAAAGCACGTGGGTGTTTCGGATGCTGCAAATCCAGAATGCGCTCAGCACGACTGTAATCACGATCAGGGCGCCAACCAGCCACTCCAGTACCGGCACATTGTGCAGGATCCACGCATTCATGATGCCCCCCGTTGCGGTCATCCTGACATGCCGGTATGCGAGCCGGGCACGGGTGACCCGCGTTGAGACTAGGCGACACTGCGTGACGGTTGCATTCCGAGACGCTGACCGGCGCGTACTGGGCCACACGAGGAATCAGAGTCATCACCGGGGCGTTAAAACAAACAACGCCCGGAGGGGTGGAGCCCCCACGGGCGTCGAGCTCCTCGACTTGGACTCGAACCAAGAACCTGCCGATTAACAGTCGGCTGCTCTGCCAATTGAGCTATCGAGGATTGCTGAAACAGCGTGTTTACCTTACCAAAGGACAGAGCGGTGAAATAACCGTTCACCCCAAACGAGGGCTATCGCTGTGGTCAAATCCGCCCTATTCGCCGTGGGAACGTGGGGTTGAGGGCAATCAAGAAAAATTTTCGTGAATTAGAAGGCGCTGCTTTCTCGCCCCTTTAACTCTGTTCCGCCACGACCTCAGCCAGTGATTTGAGGTAGGGATGATCGGGTGCCAAAAAGAGCGCGTCAAGGGTGTCAAGGGCAACTATCATCCCGTCACTAAGAACCGCAATTCGGTCGGAGACTTCGGTGACCACCGCCAAATCGTGGCTCACGACGATGGCCGAGAAGCTTCGAACGGCCTGCAATTCGGGAATTATCCTCAAAATGTCTCGCCGCATTGTGAGATCCACCCCGATGGTCGGCTCGTCGGCCACCAGAAGTTCCGGCTCGAGAATCAGGGCACGCGCCAACGCGACCCGTTGACGCTGACCGCTGCTGAGCTCCCAGGGCCGACGCTCCAAAACCGCCAGCGGAAGATGAACGGCATCGATCAGGGTCGCCACCCTCTGTCCAACCATCCGGCGATCGGTTTGTCGGCCGAGTGAAAGCATTGGCTCTGCTACGTTCTCCTCCACCGTGAACGAGGCAGTCAGCCGCTGTGCGCCATCCTGCGGCAGATAACCGACCCGTTTGACAAACTCCGTGCGCTGGGCGGCGCGGAGGTACCGTAGCGAGGTGCCGAGCACGGTGAGGGAGCCACCACAGATGCCAGGGGACCCAGCTACAGGCGAAGCAGCCGAAGGCGGCTCCCAGCCGAATGCACCATCCGCTTGAGAACGATGCGCGCGTCCGGCGAGAATTTGGGCGAGGGTGGATTTACCCGAACCCGATGCGCCGATGATGCCCAAAGTTTCACCGAACGCAAGGTCGAAGCTGACCCCGTGCACGGCGACGATCCGGGAGTGCACGTCCAGCGGTGAATACTCGATCGAAAGATCGCGAGCGGAAATCGCACGGTCTGCGATGGGCTGCTGAATCACCGGGATTTGCTCCTATCGAGGTGGAGAATGCGGGTTCCTGTTATGGATTAGTCGCCGCGCAGCGCTCGACGCTCCTGCTCGATTCGCAAGAGCTCGCGTTGCAACTCCCGCGAGCGTTCCGGCTCGGCCACGCCATCCACCCGCTGCAGCTGGCCGAGCAATTCCGCCTTGCGCCGGGAAAGGTCACGATCAACCAGCGCCGAAGTGACGCCCGTGCAATATAGCTCGAGCTCCTGACCCTCCTTGACCGGCATGGGGGCAACCCCCAACTCCTTCACGAGCCCGGCGAACGGAAGCGGAACCTCCGCAATGACCCGGTCGAGCCAGCTGCTCGTGGCCCAGGCATCCATACTCCCGACAATCCCGTCACGAACGACCGCAAGCGAAGGGTTGGCGTAGAGCACCTGCGCGGCCCGGTGGGCCAGCTCAACGCTCACCGCCTCGGGATGCTGCAGCAACGCCATCAGCGCGTCGCGCTCCAACCGCGTGGCCAGGTCGTTGGGCAGATCGGTGATGGATGCCCCGCGCTCACGGGCAACTCCGGCCGCCTCGGGTATCCCGGAACCCTGAGCGGGACCCTGAGCGAGGCCCTGAACGGTGCCCTGCGCGAAACTCTGCGCGGGCGTGCCCGTGCGCGCCGCAGCCACAGCACGGCTCACCTCGGTGGGGTCGAGCCCGAGCCAGCGGGCGAGAGTGCGAATGTAACCCACGTTAAGTGACTGGTCACGAATGCCGGCGACGACAGGGGCGGCGGCACGCAGTGCCGCAACCCGACCCTCCACCGTGTCGAGGTTGTGGGCATCGAGAACGCGCCTGATCATGAACTCGAACATCGGTTTTTTGGTATCGATGAGGCGCCGCACGGCATCATCACCGCGATTGAGTCGCAGGTCACAGGGATCAAGGCCGTCGGGGGCGACGGCAACGTAAGTCTGGGCGGCAAAGCGTTGCTCCTCGCCAAAAGCGCGGCTGGCCGCCTTCTGCCCGGCGTCATCCGGGTCGAAGGTGAAGACCACCTCACCGAGACCGCGGGTGTCGGCGTTGTCGACGTCGCCCAGCATCCGTCGGATCACCTTGATGTGATCGACGCCGAAGGAGGTGCCGCAGGTGGCGACCGCGGTGGTGATGCCCGCCAGATGGCAGGCCATGACGTCGGTGTAGCCCTCAACCACCACCACCTGACGCCCGCGGGAGATGTCCCGTTTGGCCAGATCGAGCCCGTACAGCACAGATGATTTGTGATACACCGGCGTCTCCGGGGTATTGAGATACTTCGGGCCCTTGTCGTCTTCGAGCAATCGACGCGCCCCAAAGCCCAGAGTCTGCCCGGTAACATCGCGAATCGGCCACACCAGTCGACCGCGAAATCGATCGTAAACTCCACGATCGCCCTGGCTCAGCAGCCCCGCGGTTACCAATTCCAGCTCCGTGAACCCCCGAGACTTCAGGTGGGTTCCGAGAGCGCTAAACGATTTTGGGGCGAATCCGAGACCGAAACGCTGGGCGGCGACGGCATCGAATGCGCGTTCGCCCAAAAAGATGCGGGCGAGCTCCGCATCGGGCGCTCCGAGCTGGGCGACAAAGAATTCCGCTGCTGCTTGGTTTGCGGCGAGAATTCGGGCACGGTTTCCGTGGTCGGAGTTGGCTTGACCACCATCCTCGTAGTGCAGTTCGAACCCGATGCGTGCCGCCATCCGCTCGACCGCCTCGGTGAAGGTGGCGTGATCCATCTGCTGAATGAAGGAAAAAACGTCGCCGTCTTCACCGCAACCGAAGCAGTGGTAGCGGCCCACCTGGGGGCGCACATGAAAGCTCGGGCTGCGTTCGTCATGAAACGGGCAGAGTCCCTTGAGCGACCCGACACCGGCGCCTTTGAGGGTGACGTAGTCACCCACGATGTCGGCAATGTTGACGCGCGAACGAACCTCGTCGATGTCGTTTCTTCGAATGAGGCCTGCCACGGGTGGATTCTACTTTCGGTCGGGGATGCGGTGCGGTTCGGGAATGCGGTGCGGTGCGGTTCGGGAATGCGGTGCGGTTCGGGAATGCGGTGCTGTTCGGGAATGCGGTGCTGTGCTGTGCAGGAACGGGGTGCGGGATGTCGGCTGGCCAGAGCGTTGAGGATGACAGCGTTAGCGGCGCGCGCCAATCAGTCGTTCGTGCCAGGAAAACGCAGACTGGTCGGTGAGCGAAGCCACCTGATCTACGATTGCTCGCCGCCGACCGGATTCTGATAAGGCGGCCACGAAGTCTTCGGCGAACCCGGGGTCGAGTTCATCCGATCCGCGCTCCCAAAGCACCTCGGCAAGCTCGAGGAGCACTTCGCGCTGATGCACGTAGAGCGGCTGGCGGGTGTTTTTCGACATCACAAACGCGGCGACAATACCCTTGAGCACGGCAATCTCCGCCGCAACCGAGCGCGGCACGATGACGCTGGCGCCGAAGCGAATCAGCCGGGTCACGCTGTCCGCTGAGGCGAGGGTGGCCCGAGTGGCGGCGGCGGCGAAGCGACCAATGAGCGTGCTGGTGAGATTCTTGAGCTTGGCATGATCCACCCGGCTGCCGTCCCAGGTTTCGATCCACTGGTCGAGCGAGTCGAGGCGGTCAAAGGCGGCAATGAGCTCGGCGTGATCGAACTCCCCGCCGATCCAGGCAAACATTGAGTCGACGAGATCGTCGTGAGCCACACGCGCACCGAGGGCGGCCACGTCGATGTAGCCACCAACCACGGCATCCTCGAAGTCGTGCACGGAGTAGGCAATGTCATCGGAAAGATCCATGACTTCGGCTTCGATGCAGCGGCGGCGGTCGGGAGCACCCGCACGCAACCAGCGAAACGCTGAAATATCGTCTTCGTAAAATCCGAACTTGGCCCGACCGCTCGGGTCGGCGACCGACGCATTGGCCGGCCACGGATATTTGCAACTCGCGTCGAGACTGGCCCTGGTGAGGTTGAGACCGTAAGACCAACCGTCTGGCCCGAAGATCTTCGGCTCAATTCGGGTGAGCAGACGCAGGGTCTGCGCGTTACCCTCAAAGCCGCCGAAATCAAGCGCCCATTCGTTGAGGGCTCGCTCACCATTGTGGCCGAATGGCGGATGACCGAGGTCGTGGGCAAGGCACGCCGTGTCGACGACATCCGGGTCTAAGCCGAGGCTGGTGGCAAGCTCCCGACCGACCTGCGCCACCTCAAGGGAGTGCGTGAGCCGGTTGCGCGCAAAATCGAGCCCAGCGGTGGGGCTGAGCACCTGAGTCTTGGCGGCCAAGCGCCTGAGAGCACTGGAATGCAGCAGGCGAGCGCGGTCCCGGGCGAAATCGCTGCGTCGACTGGAGTGCTCCTCGGCGAACCACCGCGCGGTGTCTTCGGGCGCGTAGCCGCTGTTGCGTGCCGTTGCCGCAATCTTCAGATTTACTTCAGACATTGTTATCCCCCACTGTGGCTGAGCTCGGCGCCGGCGAGGTCCGCGCGGTGGGCGTCGCCGATTTCGCGGGTGTCCAGCCAGCGGTCCGGAAGCGACGGGCGTTTCGGTGTTCCGGCGCGACCACGCGGGCCCTCGGCGTCGACCCCGGGATAGGGAAGGGTGCCGTCGAGCTGGCCGAGGAGATCATCCATTTGTTGCAGGCTTTCCACGAGCCCGAGCGCCGCACGAATTTCATGACCCACCGGGTAGCCCTTGAAGTACCACGTGATGTGCTTACGGATGTCGCGGCAGGCCCACTCCTCGCTGTCGAGAAACTCGGTGAGCAGTTCGGTGTGGCGGCGCAGGGCCGCGGCGACCGTGCCGAGGGAGGGCTGGGCCACGTCGAATCCGGCGCTGCCTGTGCCGGTGTCTGCGCCGGTTGCACGTGCGCGAAAAGCGCTTACGAGGTCGCCGAACAACCATGGCCGACCGAGGCAGCCCCGTCCGACAACGACACCGTCGCAGCCGGTCTCTTCCATCATGCGAATGGCATCTGCCGCCGACCAAATATCGCCATTACCGAGCACCGGAACACTCGTAATCGTTTCTTTGAGGGTGGCGATAGCCGCCCAATCAGCGTGGCCGCTGTAAAACTCGGCCGCAGTGCGTGCATGAAGTGCAATGCTGGCAACCCCCGCGCCCTCGGCGACCTTGCCCGCCTCAAGAAAGGTGAGGTGGGTGGAGTCAATTCCCTTGCGCATTTTGACCGTTAGCGGGATGTCACCGGCGGCGGTCACCGCGCCCTCCACGATTTCGCGAAAAAGTCCGAGCTTCCACGGCAAAGCCGCGCCCCCACCCTTTCGGGTCACTTTCGGCACCGGGCAACCGAAGTTGAGATCGATGTGATCGGCACGATCCTCGGCCACTAACAGTGTCACGGCCTCAGCGACGGTTTTCGGGTCCACGCCGTAGAGCTGAATACTTCGGATCGTCTCTGACTCATGATGCTGAATCAGCCGCATGCTCGCCGGGGTGCGTTCGACCAGCGCGCGGCTGGTGATCATTTCGCTCACGTAAAGCCCGGCGCCGAATTCACGGCAGAGCCTACGAAACGCGGTATTGGTGATGCCTGCCATCGGCGCAAGGACCACCGGCACGTCGAGGGCAATCGGTCCGATCATGAGTGCGGGTGGGGCGGAAGCGAGAACTGTCACCCCTTGATTCTCCCAGATGCTGCCATCTAACCCGCCCAGCGAAGGGTTTGGTGGAGGACCGCGCCAACCGAAGTTAGTTTGCCGAGCACCGCACGTTGGTTTTCCCTTGACCCGCGGAGAGCGCCACATTGCTGCAGGTCACAACGTTTGCGAGGACCGGGGTCAACGCATAGCCAAACCCGCTGCCGTTGACCGTGGCCGAGTTGTCTCGGAACACGTTACGCGTGCCCCAGCCTTTGAGAATCTCGTGGGTCTGAAAGCCGTCTTTCGGTGAATTCACCCCGGTGTTGTTCGAAATGATCCAGTCGTTGCCCTTCACGTTCATCCACGCAGAGGCGCCGGCCGGGTCAATTTTGCTGCCGTCGAAGACGTTGCCGGTTACGATCCCGGAAGTTGTTCCTTCCTTGATATCGATACTCTCGGCAGTCGTCGCATAGATCGTATTGTCGCTGATGGTGTTCCGGTCGCTTTTATCCGGTTCGCAATTGCTCAGCGCGCACCAGTTTTTTTGCGCTGTTCCAATGTAAATACCTTCACCAAATTTCGGTTTCAACAGCCCGGTGTCGTGAACAATGTTGTGGTTCACCAAATTGTCGGTACTGAAGGTTCGCAGGTGAATGGCTTCATCACCAATTTGATAGACCTGCAGATTACGGATGATGCTTCCGACCGTTGCGTCGGCAACGATCCCCTTCTGCCCGTTGGTCACGCTGAAGCCGACGAGGTTCCAGTAGCTCGCGCGGGACAGGTGAAACACGTAGCCAGCACTATTGTCGGCGCCGTCTAAGACGCTCTCTGAACTGCCGCAAAGAAAAATTGGCTTACTGGCGGTACCGGAGGTTTCCGCTACGAAATTTCCGGTGAAGGTGCCTATCCCGAGCGAAATCACGTCTCCCGGCTTGGCGTTTCCAAGCGCTGTGGTCAATTCAGCTGCGGAATTGGCTTGCACCGTGGCTGCGGGGCAGTCCGCGGCGATCGGTGCCGGAACGACTACGTTCGGTGTCTCCCCAGATGGGTGCGGTGTGTTTTTCGGCTCCTTGGTCCGGCTCCGCACCGGGCTTGGGCTTGGGCTTGGTCTTGGGCTGACAAGCGTTTGCGCGCTTTGCTGCCCTTGGTTAGCTGAGGTTCTCCCTAAAAACTGCGCGACGACGGTAATCCCACCAAAAATGGCCGCCCCAACCAGCATCGCCACCAGCATGGCTGCTATCGGACGCCGAACAATCAGCTTTTTCAATCCCGTAAACCCCCCTTGACGCCGACCGGTGGCCGACTATGCGTGCTGTGCCTGCCGGGCATCCGATTCTGCTCGAAGCAGGTCGCTAACGGTTACCACGCCCTTCGAAAGCGAACTCAGCGGCGCGAGCTCTGAGTATGGATCAACTATGCCGATATTGCGGCGCCGCACACTGGAAATAGCAGAAATCAGCACGAGAAGACCCAACAGCGTCCACATGATCGTCAGGGGCTGAAAAATGGTCCCCAGAATCACGAAGAATGATTTCGTTGACTCCCACCGAGTGAGATCGTTCAGCGACACGTAAACTCCGGGAGCGCGTTTCACGTCCAGCCCACTCGGCCCGGACCCCGAAATTGTGTTGTTACTGACACGAGACCCTTTGGCATCGCCAATCAATGTGATTGCGTGATTGGTTACGTGCTCGATTTTGTTGCGCTCCACGTCTGATCTACTCGTTCCGCGGAGATAAATGCCGATTTGCCCACCGTCGACGATGTTGCTTGTCACCGTCGCATCCGTGACGCCGTCCCTCAAGGCAATTCCCTGGGTTACCGAGCCGGTGACAGTGTTTCCCACCACCGCAACCGTTCTGGTTCCCCCGGTGACCACAATTCCCCCGCGGTTATTCGCGATCGTGTTGCCCGAGATTGTCACGTTGATACCGTTGTTGATCATGATGCCGTAGCGACCGTTGCTGGATGATCGTGAGTTGGAGATTCGGTTGTTGCCGAAGACATCGATCGAGGTCCCGACTGCACTTGGCCCGGTGGCGAGCGGCCGACCGTCTACCGCTATCCCGTTCCGCCCGTTTCCTGTAGCGGTCAACTGGTCAAAGACCACACCGCTTGTCGCCCGCGCCAGAGAGAACCCGTCTACACCGTTTTTAATTGCCGAGCTGTCGCTCACCTTGCTGTTGGTCACGTTGCGATGAAAGGTCATTCCGTTCACCAAGCTATTGCTCACTATGGAATTTCGTACTTCCACCCCATTGGCGTTGGTAATGAACAAGCCGTAGGCATTCTTATCGAAAATCACGTTACTGATCAGAGCAGACACGTAGCTAAAACCGTTGAGGTCTGGCTCAAGCGACAGCGACCCAGCGCCGTCGCCGGCCGGGTAAATTTCACTCCCGTAAATCTTGGGGTTTATCGTCGCCGGGTCGTTGTCGGTCACAGCTCCCGGCGCCAACGCTGCCGGGGTCGCTGCGATCGCCCCGACAACGACTTTTCCATCTTTGCCCGTGGTCACAGTGCTTTTGGTTTCGCCGGGAAGAACCGTCCCGGTGAGGGAGACCCCGCCGGTGACGCCGGACCAAAATCCGAGATCGTGAAATTTGACGTTGGACAGGGCCGCATGGCCTCCAATTATCCGCACATACGCGCGACCGTCTGCTGTTTTGACATCGGGCGCGCCGGTACCGCGGTCCCAACTGGAAACCTCGACCGGCCTCTCTTTCGTACCCTCGATGGTGAGAGAACCGCCGATGGTAATAATCGACACAAAAGCGCGGGGCTCGCTGAGCAGCCGTATCACCAATCCAACGCCACTGCGCAGACTCAGGGTCGCTCCGCGCTCAATGATGATGCTCTCGGAGAGGATGTAGGAACCGTCGGGTTGACGAACGAAGGTGCGCGGTGACAGCAGGGTGAGATCACCGACGGTGTATTCCGCTGCCCGCGGCACGAGGACCAGGGTGTAAAAGTTGCCGGTAGCCATTCGATACGGAACGTGGTGACTTACCCCCGTCCATTCAGCGGCCTTGGCGACGGATCGAACGCTGATCAGCCGTCGCTGCTCCGTGGCGACAAGGAGCGCCTCACTATGACCGTCTCCCGGATATTTGAGTCCCTCGGGCGAAGTCGTTGCTGGAGCGCTTGCCCGAACTGAAGGGGTGGGAGTGGGGCTAGCTGTCATCGGGAGCGGACTGGCCTTTTCACCCGGAGCCGGGGTCGCCGAAGTGCTGGGACTCGCTGCAGTGCTGGGACTCGCTGCGGTGCTGGGACTCGCTGCGGTGCTGGGATTTGCTGGGTCAGTGGGACCTGCTGGGTCAGTGGGATTTGCTGGGTCAGTGGGACCTGCTGGGCTCGGGGTCGCCGACGCGTCTGGGGTCGTGTTTGGCTCCACCGCCTCCGCAGCAAGCGGAATTCCAAAACCCAAGGAGACCACGATCAAAGCAGCGGCAGCCGCACGAAAAAGAGCGCCTCGATCGCGTCTTTCACGCCGACGACGGGGTTCGCAGGAAATCACGACGCCTCTTCTACCGAAAGCGTTCTCGCCGTCTGTCCGTCGCCGCCGATGGAATCGTCTCGCCGAGTTAGCCAACCCTGTCGGTTCATCGTGAAGAACGCATAAACCTTGATCGGAAGCGCGATCAGAATCACAGTGAAGGCCACGACGGGAAGCAAAAATATTTCTAGGGGATAGCGACGAAGATGCGAAAAACCGCGGATTCCGCGAGCGATCAACAACCAGGCAATTGCCACAAAAAAACCCAGCCCCGAAATCTGAAGTCGACTAAAGATGAGATATCCTAGTGTCAGGGTCATTGTCACCGGCGTCAGCAGGATCTGGAGGACAGTGATCTTGGTGACGAACGGGACTCGCCACAACCAGCCGCGCGCAATAGCCGTGATGTAGCAGCGGTACGAATTTCGGCTCCAGCGGATTCGTTGCATGACAAACGCACGGAACGTCGCGGGAAACATCGATATGGCATGGGCCGATGACTGGTGCACTGTTTTGTACCCAGAAGCAAGCACCAACCAGGTGAGTCGCCCATCGTCTCCGGCAATGCAGCGGCGTCCGAAGAAGAACTCGTTTTCGAGGTGTTCCAACACCGGCAGCACAGCCAACCTGCGATAAACCGCAGTGCGACCGGAAATACAGGGCACGGCCCCCGCCCGACCCATTGCTGGAACGTAATCGTAGTAGCGAAGATTGACGAGCCAATCAGCGATGCGGCGCCAAATACTGCTCTCACGTTGATAGACATTCTGTTGGGTGCTGACGCCACCCACCATCGGGTCAATAAACGGCATCTGCACGTTAGTGAGCAGTTCTGAATCCCACGCGGTGTCAGAGTCAACCAGAATCAAAAGTTCATACTTGGCCGCGCGGATGCCAACCCCAAGAGCCGAACGTTTGCCCGCGTGGTGGAAGAGGATGGGCGTGATCCGAGAATCACCCAGCGCTTGAATTCGCAGATAGCTTTCTAGATCGGCTACGTCGAGCACGATGATGATTTCGTCGGGATTTTGATTGCGCCACGTCTCCAGGCAACGCATCAAAATATCCGGGTCCTCGTGAAAGGAAGGCACAACGACGGAGGTGGTGGTGCGGAAATCACTTCGAATCGGGCGGGCTAGACGGGAGAGAATCACACGGTAAAGCCACAGCGACCAAACAATGGTTCCGGCGATTGCCAAGGGGAAAAACGCGACCATCGCCGAAAGAAAGTCGCCGACAAATGACCAACTAAATGGTGTATTCACGGGATCGGCCAAATACACGAGGGAAACCATAGGAATCGAACGGGTCCTTGTCTTGGCGATACGGGAGGCAGTTCGAATGATCCCCCTCATTCGTTTGAACCGAGTAGCTCCGCAAAGTACCCCTAAATTGGGCCCATTCACGTCAACCCCACGGCTCTGGCACGAGTATATGTACCCCGACATGGCACCGTCAATTAGCTGAATTTCGATCAATTCATTATTGAAAAATAGGGAAATTATCAGCAAATTATCTAACTTTGCCTAAGCACCTCCCAGCAAAGATCAGCTATTTTCTTCGACCCCGAAGTCCTCGCATAAAGGAACGGCCCAAACAGAGAAAGGCCCACACTAAGGCAAGGTCCGCGCTAAGGCATGGCCCGCGCTGAGAAATAGCCAGGGCAAAAAATCCCCGTAATCATGATGATCCCGGAGGTTACTTATGGATACAAGGGGATTCAAATCCCTGACCCTCTGTCTGACGTTAGTGAAAATGCGAGACTGCTTTTGGCGCGAGTTTTCCATATTTTTGCTGGTGAGTAGGCCCCATAGGAACAGTCCTCCGCTATTCGAAATTCGCGTTTTTTTGCATCACTTGATGCTCAAAGCGTGACTAAATCGTTAACGGCTGGCCCCCGAAGTAGCATCAGCCCTGCCGCACACATTGTGTGTCCCGCCGTGCAGCCGATCGTCGCATCAAAGACATCCGTGCCGTCGCGAACACTGCTGTCGGGGACGGATGCCTGATCAAGCCGATGCTGTTGCCTCGCGATGGTTGACGAAGGTAACGGCTCCGAAAACGCCACAAACGGCTACCCGCTTCATTGCATTCTGCCGCGCTAGATAACTGAACACTAGGTACGGCACGTGGCCCTCGGCAAACCCAAGGGGGGAAAGTTTCACAGCGGAAACAGTCGTAATGGATTATGGCGTTTCATCAGGAAATCTTGCGCAGGAACGCCTACGCGCACAAAAATCCTGCAAATCATCCGGAGTATAAGAAATAAAGCGTCGCTCCCATGGCAAGTGACGCAACCGGCCAGACTGTCGCACCGCTCGCAGTCGCCCAGCGCCGATCAGACTCCGAACAGCACCTCGACGGCGACCGCGACGACGAGCACAGCGCCGAGTGCGAGCGGAAGCGTGTCCCATCGGCTCACTACCTGATCTGTGGTCGGAGCGGCGGCCACCCGCACGCTCTCCAGAAGCTCGGCGCTCGCGTTGAAGTGATTTGTCGGGCGAGTACGTCGATCGAAGTTGCTCGCCACGTTACCGACCGGGCGAGGCGCCGGTACCCCGACTGCTGTGACGATGCGGCCCGCGTCGAGCTCGAAGGCGAGCCCGATCCGTTGACGGACACTGTCTACCCGCGCCCAGGGCAGAACATGGGTGCGCCCAATGTTGACCACGACGGCTCGGTGTTCGTCGTAGTGAATCGACGGACGATACAGCGCAATCCACAGGACCCACACAATCAGGAGAGCTGGAACGAATTCGAATGCGAACACCCGCCAGTCCCCACCCGCGACAGAAGCGGCAACAACAATCACCATGATCACTGCGCCGATCCAGAACACAAAAACGGACGAGCCAGAACGCAGCGTGTACTCGCCCGCGCGTTGCTTACGCGGCATCCCTGGTTGCGTTCTCCGGGTTGGTGTTTTCAGGGTTGGTGTTTTCAGGGAAGTGGCAGGCCGCGAGTCCGGCACCACCCTTCTTCTCAAGGGGCGGCGGCATCGTGGCGCAAATGTCTTGGGCCTTCCAGCACCGAGTACGGAAGGGACAGCCCGACGGCGGGTTGATCGGGGACGGCACATCACCGGTCAGCCTGATCCGCTCGCGACGACCGCCGGCTATCACCTGTCCGATATCAGGAACCGCCGACAAAAGAGCCTTCGTATATGGGTGTTTTGGAGACATGTACAGCTGTTCACGGGGAGCCTTCTCGACGATCTTGCCCAGATACATAACCGCGATTTCGGGACAGAAGTGCCTGACGATCGCAAGGTCGTGTGCGATGAACAAAAAGGCGATATTGAATTCTTTTTGCAGATCCTGCATGAGGTTAATGACCTGCGCCTGGATAGACACGTCGAGAGCCGACACCGGCTCATCCGCGACGAGCAGCTTCGGCTGGAGGGTGAGCGCACGGGCAATCCCGATTCGCTGCCGTTGGCCTCCCGAGAACTCGTGTGGGTAACGGTTGTAGTGCTCAGGGCTGAGCCCGACAATCTCGAGTAGCTCCTGCACCCGAGCGAGCCGCTTATTCTTCGGCACCAGGTTGTGGATCTCGAGTGGAGCACCGATGATCGAACCGACCGTATGGCGCGGGTTTAGCGAGGTGTATGGGTCCTGAAAAATCATCTGAATATCGCGGCGCAGTGGCCGCAGTTCGCGAGGACTTGCATTCGCGATGTCCTGGCCCTCGAATAAAATCTGTCCACTGGTCGGCCGCTGTAGTCGGGTGACGAGACGTCCGGTTGTCGTCTTGCCACAGCCGGATTCCCCAACCAGACCGAGGGACTGGCCAGCCTCAAGGGTGAACGAGATGTTATCCACTGCCTTGACGTGGCCGAGCGTACGAGAAACGATGCCTCGCGACCTGACGGGAAAGTGCATGACCAGGTCACGCACATCGAGCAGCGGAGCCGCCATCAGAGCACTCCTGCTTCGGCAGAGTCTGAATACATAATTGACGTGTCCTCTAAGTGGCATCGTTTGGAATGACCGAGCTCAATCGGCAGTAACTTGGGCAATTCATGGGCACAGCGATTACCGGCGACGCGCTCGGAGAACTCGCAACGACCGAAGAATGCGCATCCGCTCGGCGGGTTGACGAGGCTCGGAGGGCTACCAGGGATCGGCCGAAGTGGCTTATCAACCGATGCCGTGACGTCAGGCACAGACTGGATGAGGCCCCAAGTGTAGGGCATCGACGGCTTGGTCAGTAGAGCTCGCGCCGTGCCGTACTCGACCGCGCGGCCGGCGTACATAACTAAAACGTCATCCGCGACTTCGGCAATCACGCCGAGATCGTGGGTGATCATGATGAGGGCAGTGTCGAACTCCCGTTGCAGGTCTTGCAGGAGATCGAGAATCTGGGCCTGCACCGTCACATCGAGTGCTGTCGTCGGCTCGTCGGCGATGAGCAGTGTCGGGTCGTTGATCAGGGCCATAGCAATCATGACCCGCTGGCGCATGCCACCCGAAAACTGGTGTGGGTAGTCATCCACCCGGCGGTCTGGTTGAGGGATGCCGACCCTCGCCAGCATTTCGATCGTGCGAGCCCGCGCTGCCCGCTTGGTCACCCGGTTGTGCGCTCGATACGCCTCGGCGATCTGGTCACCGACCCGGTAGTACGGGTGCAGAGCAGAGAGCGGATCCTGAAAGATCATTGCGACGTCTTTGCCGCGTTTCAGCCGCATTTCTTTGTCTGAAAGCTGGAGCAAGTCGATGCCGTCCAGCCAGATCTGGCCGCTGACAACAGCATTGTTGTAGTGGTGCAGTCCGAGGATTGCCGACGACGAGACTGATTTGCCCGACCCGGATTCGCCCACGATACCGAGCGTCTTGCCCCGTTCGAGGGTGTAGGTCAAGTTCTCGGTGGCGTGCACAATGCCATCAGAAGTGGGGAAGTTGACTGTCAGTGCCTCAACCGAAAGGAAGGGTTTGCTGTTCTGGGTCACTGGATAAATCCTAACGAAGCCGCACGCGTGGATCGACGTATGCGTAAAGCACGTCGACGATGATGTTCATTGCGATAACGGCGGCACCGGCCACGATCACCAGGCCGATGAGCACCGGGAGGTCGGAATTTCGAGCAGAGGTTACCGCTAGAAGCCCAAGTCCCTGATAGTTGAAGACCGACTCGGTGATGACCGCTCCACCCAGCAGCGCCGCAAAATCGAGGCCGGCGAGCGAAATCAGTGGGGTGAGCGCTGCGCGCAGCCCGTGCCTGAACAACACAACTCGAGTTCGCAGCCCCTTCGCGCGTGCCGTTCGGATGTAGTCCTCCGAGAGCGATTCCAGAACAAATGCTCGCGTGATCCGCACATAGGCGGCCATATAGAAAAGCGCGAGCGTAAGCGATGGCAAGAGCAGGCTACTGAACCAGCCCGCCACTCCCCCGTCGGCAATCGACACATAGGTTGGGTACGGCACCAGGCGCCACTTGATTGCCACAAATTGGAGCAGGAATGTTCCGATGAAAAAAGTAGGCAACGCATAGACCACGAGCGTCACCCCGACAGTAATTCGATCGAGCAGTTTGCCCTTGAATACCGCCGCGATCACCCCGAACAGCACTCCGAAGAAAATCCACAGTATGAACGAGTAGAGGGCAAGAGAAATTGTCACGGGGGCGTACTTGACTATGTCGGCATTGACGGTCGACGCATCGTGCTGTGAATACCCGAGGCAGGGGGCAGCACAGTGGATGACGAGGTCAGGATTACTTTTCTCCAAAGCCGCACGATACGCGTCGTTGACCGGGTAGTCGCGTCCGACAACAAGGCCCTTCATGAACAGCCCGAACTGCTGGGAAATCGGCTGGTCGTAGCCGTAGACCTTCGTGACCTGCTTGAGCTTCTCTGGCGTGCAGAACTTGCCACAGACATCTTTTGCTGGATTGCCGGCCGCAAAAAATAGCACGAACACGACAAGGACCATTGCCAGCAGCATGACGATGCCGATGAGTGTTCGGCGGACAGCGAATGCGATCACGTAAAAATTCTTCTCTGTTACAAGGAGGGAAGGGGTGAGCCACCCGGAAGGGGCCCACCCCCGTTCAATTTGGAGCTGTTTTACCTAACTCGTGCTGGTTACTTCTTGACCCACATTGCGCCGAGGTCCGGGTAGTAGCTTGAGGCGACATCCGGGAGGAATCCGCCGAGCTTTGACCCGTAGATGTAGTAGTTGTTCTGGTTGGCGAGGGGAACATACGCGCCATCCTTCGCCGCCATGTCATCTGCCTGGTTGAGCAGCTTCTCCTGGGTTGCAACATCGGTCGAGGCGTTAGCCTGCTTGATCAGCGAGTCAACTCCCGAGTTCTTGTAGAACCCGTAGTTGAAGCCGACGCCGAAGGTTGAACCGGCGGGGTTCGACTGGAGGATTGGCGGCACGACCGCGAACAGCGACGGCCAGTCAGCAGCCCATCCGGCGTAGAAAACGTCGAACGGCTTCGGGTCAGAACCGACCTGAGCGTAGTAGCCCGGCTTTGCGCTGGTGGCGATCGGAACGAGAGTGACCTTGAACCCAGCTTTCTCCCAGCCCTGCTGCAGTGTTGCTGCAACCTGTTCAATCACCGTTGATGAATCCGCGAACGCAAAGCGGATGGTCGGGGTTTTACCGTTAAGCAGCTTCTTTGCGGCGGCAGTGTCCCCGCCAGCTGGAAGCTTTGAAAGCGAGTTCTGCTGAAAGCCCGGGATAGCGCCAGCGACGATTGTCGACGTCGCGTCGCCCCACTTGCTGCCACCGTTTGCCTTGATCACGCCGGCCTTGTCGGTTGACGCGATGAGGGCATTCCTGACATTGGGATCAGTCAGAGTGTTCGAGTTGATCTCTAGGAATCGCGTATAGGGCGACGTGCTCGTTTCGACGCGGGTCGGGTCAACTGCAGCGATCTCCGAGAACTTGTCCGACGGGATGTTGTTCGGCGTGAAGGCAGACTGATCTGCATTTCCGTCGGCGATCAAACGCGCGGTGACAGTCTCTGTGGTGTCAACGAACGAGAACTTGATCGTGTCTGGATACGCTCCGCGAACGGAGAGGCTGTCTGACGATGCCGAGTACTCAGGGTTGCGAACAAAAGTGCCGCCACTCTGGGCGTCGAAAGTCGCGCCCTCGAGCTTGTACGGTCCGTTTGAGTTCACCGTGAACAGGTTGGCGACGCCCTTATCGAAGGACTTCTGGTACGGGTCCGTCGTGAACAACGCCGCTGCTGCACTGGGGAAGTCCGCCCAGGACTTTTCGAAGTGATAGGTAATGGTGTCACCCGAGCAGGACGCTGCCTTATCGAAGTGGTCCTGCGCCTCCGGCGTGCCGGTTAGTGGCCCGGCGTATTTGGTTGACAGGTCATAGGTCGGGGCGCTCGGGTCGATGAGGTTGTAGCCACCATCGCCGAAGTAGGTGAGGCCGACGCCGCCACCCGCTGCGACCAGAGAAGAGTCGAAGCTGCGAGACAGACCGTACTGGAGGTCGGCGCAGGTGATCGCCTTGCCGTCCTGCCACTTAAGACCGCTTTTAAGCGTATACGTCCAGGTCTTACCCTTGTCCTTTGTGGTGCCAGTATCGGTGGCGAGGTCCGCAACCGGCTTCGGGCTCTTGTCCTTCGTGATCGGCAGCGCGGTGAGACCGCGGTACACGATGCGACGGAGTCCGGCGATCTCGTTACCGAGGTATACGCCAACCGGGTCAGTACCCGCGAAGGCTCCTGATACGTCAAGCCAGGTGACGGTGCCACCCTTGACTGCGGTGCTCGAGGCTGAGCTCGCGGTGGTGGGACTGCTGCTGGTGCAGCCCGTGATAGCTACGGCAAAGACGCCAATTACGGCGACTACCGTTGTTCGTGACAACCACTTTCTTGTCATTGCCCGGTTCTCCTTGGTGTTGAGATAAGACGCCGGATGGCGCCTCTATTCCGCGACGGGTCGTCGCGGAAATTGTGTTCGACCGAAGTCGATTCGCTCATCGATTTGTCTTCGGATCCAGTGCGTCGCGCAGTCCGTCACCCAATAAATTGAATGAAACCACGATCAGCACGAGCAAAAATGCGGGAACGATGAAGTAAAGAAAATCGCCTTGCGCGTACTGGAGGGACGACTTGAGAATGTTGCCCAGGGTCGGAGTGGGCGGATTGATCGACACTCCGAGGTAGGACAGCGCAGCCTCTGCCGAGACATAGGCGGGGAGGATGAGCGTAAATTGCACGAGGATCGGCGCCCAGAGATTGGGCAGCACCTCGGTGAAATACAGCCGAGTACGGCTCGCCCCGAGCAGCCGGGCCGCGTCGATGAACTCACGTTCGCGAAGGCTGAGCACCTGCCCGCGAACAACTCGGGTCACCGACGGCCAACCGAACACGGCCAGCACAACGATGACGTAGGTCGCCTGAGCCGGGTCGCCAGCAGGTATTTTCAACGTTCCGGTCAAGACCCCGACAACGACGCCAGACAGGGCGAGCAGCATCAGCGTCTGGGGGAAGCTCAACACGAGGTCGACAAGCCGACCGATGAGGGTGTCGGCCCAACTCCGGCTCATGCCCGCGATGATGCCGAGGATTACACCAATGACAACCGTGAGTACGGCCGCGACGGACGAAATGAAGAGCGAGATTGCGAGACCGTATCCGACACGACTCAGGGTGTCGCGACCGATGCCAGGCTCGACGCCGAGTGGATGCGCCCAGCTCACACCGGTTCCGCCGGTCGGCAGGCTCTCACTGTCGATGAGGTCGCTGTGAGCCGTGTACGGGTCGAGCACATGAGCGGCGACCAATATCGGCGCGAGGATAGCGAGGATGACGTAGATGGCGACGATGATCGCGCCGATGAGAGTTTTGCGGTCAGCGCGAAAGCGAGCCCAGGCCAGGCTGGCCGGAGTCCGGCTGACAATCGCACCGGAACGAGAGGGTGCCGCTCCGCGATCCGAAGCTCCAAGCTCAATCTCATTCGCGGTGACCTCGGCCATGAAACCGCCGGGAGGAAGCGAAGACATCCGATTTCCTTCGTGTTGCCCGACTACCCCAATGTCTGCTAGCGGACTGGGTTTCGGGAGTGATATCGGACTGAAAACCAGACCCTGATGGGGTGACTCCGTTGCCGCTAACCAAACTCTAGGTAGATCTCGTGCCAGCGCCAAATTGCGGGCGAAAAAGGGTTACGGTTCAGAAACAGCACGAGGGAATTGCTGCGAGGCTCGAAGAATTCAAGCGTCACAATGTACAGATTCAAAATTATCTTGCGTGGACGAGTAACTTTGCTGGCACAAGCGCCCATCTCGTGGGGAACCGTCGCATATCTTTGCCGCTCACAGTGTCGTCGTGGTCGGTCGATTACGTCGAGAGCAGCTTGCACATTTGGATGCTTTGAGCTGTGTAGCCGAGCGACTCATAGAGCCCACGCGCCACTGCATTTGAACCGAAAACGTTGAGGCCGATCTCAGAATGGCCATCTTCGCGAGCGATCCGTTCCGCCTCCCCCATGAGCAAACGACCCCACCCTTCACCGCGCCGCGGTTCTATCACCTCGATGTTGTAGACCCAGGCGGGCCCGACGCCATCTGGATTCGGGCCAAGCCACAGGACCCCAACCGTCTCCCCATTGCGGTCTTCTCCGACGACGAGATGCACACCGGGCGTTTCCATTCCCACCGGCAGCAAACGTTGATGCGATTGTTCAGCAATCTGTTGCGCGAGATCGAGGGTGATCCTTCTGGCGTGGGCAACCTCACTGGCATAGTGCTGGATTGCGCTCCACTGCCAGGCGTCGAACTCTGCCTGGCTCATCGGCCGTACATGAACGACACCGTGGGATTTCGCGTTGCTCATCTGCGCCCTCCCTCTGATTACGAGTCTCGCCCTCTTCAGTGCGGGCTGATGATCAAACGTACGGCACCGGTTATCTGGAAGGGTCTTCCCAGACTTCAGTTGTCACTGACCTGCCCCATGGTTTGGTTACCTGTTTTGGTGTGAGAATCAGGCGCAAATACATCAGGGCAGTCGCCTTGTAGCGACTGCCCTTTTTCCTGCCCACAGGAGCTACGGAACACACCGCGGTTTCCGCGTTGCTTGACATGGTTTGAATGAAAACGTGACATCAAAGCGTGAATCCCGCGCAGTTCAGGAACGAAAAACCCCCGCAATCTCAATGATCACGGGGGTTAGCTGTGGATCCAAGGGGATTCGAACCCCTGACCCCCTGCATGCCATGCAGGTGCGCTACCGGGCTGCGCCATGGACCCATGCGGCCCTCTTGAATAGAAGCTCCAAGAAGGCAACTCCGCTAGATTACTACAGATTCGCCGACCGCGTTTACCGTCTTTGGATTTGAAGGCTCCAATTGTGGGTAACCACTATTCGGATGAGTGCTGGGGTGCGGCTTCGTTTTCAGCCTCGGCGGCATCTTCATCGCCGGTGGCATCTGACTCGGCGAAGCTGGACACCAGCGGATAATTCGGCAGATTGATCGGAATTGTCGGGCAGTCTTTCCAAAGACGCTCGAGCGAGTAGTACGCGCGATCCTCTTCGTGGAAAACATGGACGATCAGGTCGCCGAAGTCAAGCAAAATCCAGCGACCCTCCGCACGACCCTCACGACGCAGCGGCTTGAAGCCCGCCTCGATCAGCTGATCCTCAATCTCGCCGGCGATGGCCACGACGTTGCGCTCGTTGCGTCCGGTAGCAATGAGGAAGATGTCGGTCAGTGGGAGTGGGCCGGAAACATCCAGTGCCACCATTTCTTCCGCTTGCTTAGAATCGGCGGCCGAAGCGGCGCGCTGCAAGAGCGTGATGGCGTGCGAGGAGGCAGTCATGTGGGTCCTAACGGGAGTAATGAGTGAGTGCGCAATGCCACGTGGCTAGCGCACCTGAAAAACAACGCTGGCGATAGCAACGCCAAGCGCTACGAGCGCGACACAACCGAACACGATGCTAAGAATGAGCGGTAGTCGAGACTTCTGTGGGCCGGGAGCTTCAATTACCCCGCGGGTGGAATTGTGACTGCTCACGGCCCGAATGGCACGCACCGGGGCTGAGCCCGAGGCGAAGTCATCCCGATCTGCGTCGTCAATCAGCGCATCGACGTTGGGATGATCAAAAAGTACCGGATGCGCCCCGGTTGACCCAAAGGAACGGGGAAGGTCAATCGAGCCTGTGAACATAACCTCGCCGGTGTTGGTCAGCGACGAGGCCAGTAGCTGATCTCCCGATTCGGGTATCGAGGGTAAAACCAGGGCGTGGGTCGTGATTACCCCGGTCGACACCCCGACGCTGCGTGCCACGATCATTTCGAGCCCCTGGTTCGCGTCTTCCAGCGCGGCCATCGTGGTCCAGTGAACGTAGGGGTTACTGCGGACCGCCGGTTCCGTCGTGCTCTCCGGGGTTGATCCCGACGCCTCGCCCGGTAGCACGAAGATAGGTTCTTCCCCCGCATCGCGGGGTTCAGACTCGAGGTCAGTCTCGGGCAGAGTCTCGGGCTCTTGCTCCGTCTCTGGCTCTTGCTCTTGCTCCGGCTCTTGCTCCGCCTCCGGCTCTTGCTGCGGCTCTTGCTCTTGCTCCGGCTCTGGCTCTGGCTCTTGCTCCGGCTCCGGCTCGAGCTCGACCAGCTCCGCAACGATTAACTCTGTGGCCCCGTCATCCGATTGCGGATCAATGGTGATGATCAGCTCGTGACCGGGGGCGCTATCAGACCCGACGTGGAGCTCCCCATCAGGTTCGGATAGCAAGGCCGAATTCGCACCCTCTGAGCCAACATTTTCTAAGTCTGCTAGCGCTGCAGCTGCAGCTGCAGCTGCAGTACGGGAGGCTCGCGACCCCTTTCGCTGACGAACTTTGGGCTCGATCAGGGCCGGAATAGTTTCAGCGGAGTCCAGGAGTTCGGAAGACGAGTCGGTCGCCGTCAAACCGTCGTCGACCGCCCCGGTCCCACTTCCTGCTGACACCGGGTCAATAATCTGATCGGTGCCGTCCGACAGAAAATCCATAGACCTAACGACCGGCTGAACGGTGCCGTCGACCGTCTCGGCTTGGGCCAACTCCCGCAGCCGACGAAGTTCTCGCCGGGTGGGCGCAACAGCATCGGGCCCTGCCGCGGCTGAGGTCAGCGGCATTGCCTCAAGTGGCGCTTCAGCTTGATCTTGAGGTGACGAAACGGCCTCGTGGAAAAGAGCCACTTGAGGCGACCCCGGCGAAGGGGCGTCGTCAAGCTGGCCGAAACTGTTGGTCACCGCAACGTTCTCGGGAGGGATAAACGACTCGGGGGGGGTGAACGATGAGCGGCGCCGGCCAGTCACGTGCTGTTCGCGACCGGCAAGGGGCTCGGTGCCTGACGATTCCGTCATCGATGGCGAGGAACCTGAGGGACCGGTAGCTGATGGTTGAGCGACTAGAGGTTCAGTGCCTGAGGGTGCGGTGCCATCAACAGGGGCCGCGGCACGACGGCGTCCGCGCGACGGCAAAACTTTGGGCTCCAGGGAACTGTCGCCGGTGGTGGCTAGTAATGCTTCGAGTGTGGCGGGTACCGCGAGCGAAGGTTCAGTGTCGGTGAGCAGGTCGACATCCGCCTCGTCTGAGCGCACGGCATAGCCGCTACGGGCGTTGAGGCGAGCCTGTCGTCGGCTGATGGCTGGCTGATCGGGCCAAACTGTCATGTCGTACTCCGATACAGGTGGTGTTTGGAGATGTACTGAACAACACCGTCTGGGACCAAATACCACACTGGAAATCCCCGGCTGACGCGGCTTCGGCAATCGGTAGACGAGATCGCCAGCGCAGGAACCTCGAGCAAGCTTACGTCGTGCCGGGGTAATCCGGAAACAGAGAGCGGGTGGCCGGGTCGCGAAACGGCGACAAAGTGGGCCAACTGAAAGAGCTCGCGAGCTTCCTTCCAGTTGAGGATTTGCGCGACCGCGTCGGCCCCGGAGATGAAGAACAGCTCAGCATCCGGTCGGATTCTTCTGAGATCGCGCAGGGTATCAATCGTGTAGGTCGGACCGTTTCGGTCGATATCGACCCGACTCACCGTAAACATAGGGTTCGCTGCCGTTGCAATGACCGTCATGAGATAGCGGTGCTCACTGTTGGTTACATCTTGCTTTTGGTACGGCTGACCGGTGGGAACGAAAATGACCTCGTCCAGGCCGAGTGAACTTGCGACCTCGCTCGCGGCGACAAGGTGGCCGTTGTGAATCGGGTCAAAGGTGCCACCCATCACCCCGACGCGATGACGCGGCAGGGCTGAGTCGACCATCGGTCCCAACGGTATTTAGTGGTGGTCGGTGCCGGATGCGGTGTCGTGCCCCGACGACCCAGAGGTCTTATGACTGTGGCGGTTGGCAACATCCCGAAAGCTCCAGATAACGAAGCCAAGCGCCACAAAAATCGACGCCGCGATCAACGCAAAGACGATCGGGGGAAACGGGAGCAACGGAGCCGCTGCCTCGGCAAAAATAATCGTCTGAACTAGCAATGTAACTCTCCGTTCGGTGACCGTGGGGCCGCACAGATCAGCGTACCCGTCAGAGCGGTCACTTCAGGGCAGCACGGCCCTGCCACCGGTAACCGGGCGGGGCTTTAGGCGCGAACCTGACCAGAACCGCGCACAATCCATTTGGTGCTGGTGAGTTCATTGAGTCCCATCGGACCACGCGCATGCAGTTTTTGAGTAGAAATACCCACCTCGGCGCCGAAACCAAACTCGCCACCGTCGGTGAACCGCGGTGAAGCGTTCACCATCACCACGGCAGAATCAACCTGAGCAAGAAAACGCTCGGCCTGCGTCACGCTGTTGGTAATGATCGACTCCGTGTGATGGGTGGAGTAAGTGCGAATGTGTTCGATTGCGGTATCCAGGTCATCGACCACGCGAACCGCAAGATCGAGCGACATGTACTCGGTCTGCCAATCTAATTCGGTGGCCGCTACGGCAGCCGGGAACAGTGCGCGGGTGCGTTCGTCTCCATGGATTACGACTCCGGATGCCTGCAGCGCCGCCAACACCTTAGGCAGCAGTCTCTCCGCGGCAGCGACATGCACCAACAGTGTCTCAAGCGCGTTGCAGACACTCGGTCGCTGAACCTTCGCGTTGTGAACGATGTCGACTGCCCAGTGCAGATCGGCCGTTTCATCCAGGTAAATATGAACGATTCCGGCACCGGTCTCAATAACCGGCACCGTCGATTGAGCCACGACGGTGTTGATAAGTTCGGCACTCCCACGAGGTATTAGCACGTCGACATAGCCGCGAGCCCGCATCAACTCGCCGGCGCCGGATCGCCCAAACTCGTCGATGGTCTGCACCGCAAGCTGCGGTAGGCCGGCCGAGGAAACGGCGTCCTGCAGAAGCTCTACAAGAACGCGGTTGGTGTTGGCGGCCGCCGAGCCACCCCGGAGAATAACCGAGTTGCCGCTTTTGAGCGCGAGGGCGGCAATATCTACCGTGACATTCGGTCGTGCCTCGTAAATAACCCCGATCACGCCGAAGGGCACACGCACCTGGCTGAGCGCCAGACCGTTGGGCAGGGTTTGACCACGGATGACCGCGCCCACCGGGTCGGTGAGGGCCGCAATCTCTCGCACGGCCGCCGCGAGTCCGGCAAGCCGGTGGTCATCGAGCCGCAGGCGATCCTGCAGAGCAACACTGACCCCATCGGCCACCGCTGCGGCGAGGTCACGGTCGTTGGCGGGAAGGATGCGATCGGCCCCGCCGGCGATTGCATCGGCGATTGTCAACAGCGCCCGGTTCTTCTGGTCGGCAGTGACGGTCGCAAGAAGCACGGCAGCGGAACGCGCGGCCGTAAATTTATCGATCAGGGTAGGAATGGTAACGGTGGCCTCAAGCATGACTCCAATCGTATTCCGCGTGGGCCTGCCATTCGGCGCAGGAAGCGCACTCGCCGCGGGCCTGTCACGCCGCACAGGGAAGGACGAGCCTCAGAGGGTGCGGGGTGCCGCGTCGAACCAGGTGCCGAGCGTTTCCCCGGCCAGTGCCGCCGAAACCTCTGTGGTGGCGGCAAGCAGCACCGGGATCCCGGACTGCGCGGCGAAGGTTGCTGCGGCAACTTTGGTCGCGGCTCCCCCGGTGCCCACACCGGCAGCCGGCGTGGGCCCAAAGGCGATACCGCCCAGGTCGTGACCGTAGGGAACATGGCTGATCAACTCGGCCCCGGGGGACCCGGGATCCTTGGTGTAGAGCGCGTCGACATCCGACAACAGAATGAGAAGGTCGGCTTGCACCAACTCTGCTACCAGAGACGCCAGCCGGTCGTTGTCGCCGAAGCGAATCTCCTGGGTCGCCACGGTGTCGTTTTCGTTCACAATCGGAAGGATCCGCAGGGTGAGCAAGCGCTCCATGGCACGCTGCGCGTTTGCCCGCGGGACCGCATTCTCGAGGTCACCGGCCGTGAGAAGAACCTGGCCGGCCACGATCTCGAAGCGGTCGAGGCTGTCTTGATAGCGATAGATCAGCAGGTTTTGACCGACCGCCGCAGCCGCCTGCTGGGTGGCGAGATCGGTGGGGCGGGTTTCTAGCTTCAGGAAGGGCATGCCGGTTGCGATGGCGCCGGATGAGACCAGCACCACCTCGCAGCCGCGCGCGTGAGCGGTTGCTAAGGCGTCAACCAGCATGCTGATGTGGCCCGCATTAGCGCCACTGATCGACGACGATCCGACCTTGACCACGATCCGACGCGCCAGTGGAATCTGATCCCGAGCGGTGAGCCGATCCCCCGCTGTTCGAGATGTCTGCTCGCCGGCGAGTCGGGCAAGCTGAGGCGCGACGGTCACTCTATTAGTCAGTCGTTTTCGGAGTTGACGGTGGCGTTGGCGCTCGCATCGGCATCGGCGCTCACATCGGCATCGGAGACGGTGCGGTCAATCGCGAAGCCCTCGTCGTCACGCCACATACCAGCGTTGCGCTCACGCATGAGCTCTTCACGGGCTGCCGTCTTGGCATCCATTCGCTCCAGGTAACTTTCGCGACGGCGACCGTGGGTGGGGCGCAAGTTGTCGTCGAGACGCGGGTCGGTACCGCGCGGGGCGGTAGCCAGCTCGGCCGCTGAGGTGAGGGTCGGCTCCCAGTCGAAGACGATGGTGCCAATAACCACGGTGGAACCGGCAACCGCCCCGGACTTGAAGAGTTGGTTTTCGACGCCCGCCTTGGCTAGGCGATCGGCGAGGTATCCCACCGCTTCCTCGTTGGCGAAGTCGGTCTGCGCAACCCAGCGTTCGGGCTTCGCGCCAACCACGTGATACACGTTTCCGCCGGAACCGCCGTCGACGCGAATCTTAAAGCCGGTATCGTCAACGGCGCGGGGACGGATAACGATGCGCTGGTTCGCCGGATTGGCCGACTTTTCGGCGCGACCGGCACCCACGAGCTCGCCGAGCGCGAACGAGAGCGGACGCAGGCCCTCGTGGCTCACGGTGGAGATGTCGAACACGCGATAGCCGCGTGCCTCAAGCTCGGGGCGCACCAGCTCAGCCAGTTCCCGGCCCTCGTGGACGTCAATTTTATTCAGCGCAACGAGCTGCGGTCGCTCTAGGAGCGGCAGCTGTCCCTCGGGAACCGGGTAGGCGGCTAATTCCTGCAAAATGATGTCCAGATCCGACAGCGGGTCGCGACCCGGGTCGAGGGTCGCGCAGTCGAGCACGTGCAGGAGCGCGGTGCATCGTTCCACGTGACGGAGAAATTCGAGGCCGAGACCTTTGCCTTCGCTCGCGCCCTCGATGAGACCGGGAACATCCGCAACCGTGTAGCGGACCTCACCAGCCTGGACGACGCCGAGGTTGGGATGCAGGGTGGTGAACGGGTAGTCGGCGATCTTCGGTTTGGCAGCGGAGATGGCAGCCACCAGGCTGGACTTACCGGCCGAGGGGTAGCCGACGAGCGCGACATCCGCCACGACCTTGAGTTCTAGCTGAGCGTCGCCCTCAAAGCCGGGTGTTCCGAGCAGCGCGAAGCCGGGAGCCTTGCGCTTGGTGGAGGCGAGGGCAGCGTTGCCGAGCCCGCCCTGGCCAGCGGGGGCCACGATGAATCGCATTCCCGGCTCGGCCATGTCGATGAGTTCGACACCTTCGGAGTTTTTGACAACCGTTCCAACCGGAACGTGCAGGACCATCTCTTCGCCCTGGAAGCCGCTGCGGTGGTCTCCCATTCCGGGCCCGCCGGCCTGAGACGAGCGATGCGGTGAGTGGTGAAAGCCGAGAAGAGTGGTCGTGTCGGTGTCGCTGAGCAACACGATGTCGCCACCACTGCCGCCGTTACCGCCGTCGGGGCCGGCCAGCGGCTTGAACTTCTCGCGCTTTACCGACACGCAGCCGTTGCCACCGTGTCCAGCTTTGAGGTGCAGGGTCACTCTGTCTACGAAGGTAGCCATGGCGCGCTCCCTTCGTGCCGTTGGTCACGGCGGTTGCCTGCTCATTCGGCCACAGGGCCTAATGCAGGATTTACAAAATGATGGTGTTAAACAGGGAAGGCGAGCCGAAGCCCGCCCTCACTGGGTGCTGCACGTTGTATGTCGTTGGGGCAGCGTTACGCTGCGGCAACCACGATGTTGATGACCTTGCGACGGCCCTTAGCGCCGAACTCGACCGAGCCCGCAGCGAGCGCGAAGAGGGTGTCGTCTTTTCCGCGACCCACGTTTACGCCGGGGTGGAAGTGTGTGCCGCGCTGGCGGACGATGATTTCGCCGCTCTTCACGACCTGGCCACCGAAGCGCTTAACGCCGAGGTACTGCGCGTTGGAATCGCGCCCGTTGCGAGTGGAACTCGCGCCCTTTTTATGTGCCATGAGTGTTCAGCCCCTACCGGTTACTTGATGCTGGTGATTTTGACGCGGGTGAGCTCTGAGCGGTGGCCCTGACGCTTCTTGTACCCGGTCTTGTTCTTGAACTTCTGGATGACGATCTTGGGCCCGCGAAGGTCGGTGATGACCTCAGCAGTTACCGTGATCTTGGCGAGCGACTCGGCGTCGTGGGTGATTGACTCACCGTCGACGAGGAGCACTGGCGCCAACTCAATGTTGCCATTCTCATCGGCTTTGATGCGGTCGAGAACGACGATGGTGCCGACCTCAACCTTTTCCTGCCGGCCACCGGCGCGCACAACTGCGTAAACCACTTGGAACCCTAACTCGTTGGACCTAAAAAACTTCGAACCGAAAACCCCTTGACTAAACTTCTTCGTGAAGAAAAGGTTTAGCGAGAAGATCATTGGCGTGACTCGCGGGCTTTGCCCAGCGCATACCAAAGGTTTACGATACCGGGTTGGCTGGCCTCCGGTCAAACTCAACGGTGCCGTGTCGCACAGCAGGTCTGCTGTGTCGCCTTGCGTGCCTCATGCGTCAGCCCGTCAGCTCGCATGCCAGCCCGCCGCCTCGTTTGCCAGCCCGATGACTCGTTTGTCAGCCCATCGCCTCGTTTGTCAGCCCGGGATTTTAGACTCGGAGAATGACCGTGCTCATCGACCAGCCCCGCTGGCCCGCGCACAGTACATTTTTCTCTCACCTGGTCAGTGACGCCTCGCTTGAGGAACTTCACGCCTTTGCAAAGCGGCATTCGATTCCCCGGCGCGCGTTTGATCGGGATCACTACGACCTGCCGGCTGCCCGCTTTGCAGACGTTGTCGCCGCGGGAGCGGTACCAGTGAGTAATCGTGAACTGGTGCTTGCCCTGAACCGCAGCGGCTTGCGAGTCTCTCTGCGCGTGCGGCGCGGGCTCTAGCCCGTCGAGGCGATCGCGGTCTACCCGGTTCCGCTACCAGTTAGGGTCGAAACCCGCCACGGTTCGTACCACGCGTGCCGTAGCTACCTCCACCACCATTGTGGCGACCGAGGTGGATTCGGGCGCGCTGGCATAGTGGTCAGAAACACTGGCCGCGACATCCGGAACCACGGTTACGGCCACGTATTGCCCGTTTGGCGACACCCGGAACGTCTCGATATTGCCGAGCTGATCCGCATTTTGGTAGATGATTTTCGAGGAGAGACCCCGGTTAAGGACGACGTAGCCGGTAAAGGATCCGGTGACGGAATCCAGAATCACGACTTCCTGAATGCGGGTTTGGTTCTTACCCACCAGCACAACGTCTCCCCCGTAGGGCGTCACCCCACGAAGGCTATTTGGCGGCAACCGCGTGGTCTGGCGGGTGGCAATGTCGAGGGCGAGCGGCCCGAACGGGTCACTCACCACCAGCCGGCTGCCGTCGAGAGCTGCGCTCATCAAACCGGAAAATTGCCCGAGCGGTGTTGCCGGGGTGGTGCTGCCGAGGTTTGCGACGAACAAGGAATTGTCGCCGCTGAGGACCGCCGCGGCGGCTCCCCCGGGAATGAACAACCAAGTCAGGGTTTGAAACGGATGATTTCCCAACCCGAGCACCGGTTGCGGCTGATGCGAACCGGCAAGATTTAGCGCCAGAAGGGTCTTGTCTAAGCGAGAAGTGGCATCCTGTTCCTCCCCTGCCGCTGGCAGAACGCTCGAATAGACAAATCCGAGAACACCCGTGTCGCTGACCGCGAGCGAGTTGAGCTGCCCCTTCCCCGGCAGTACGACGTTTTCAATGGCTTTGTCGGAGAGCGCGACCAGCCTTAGCGCGCTGCTGTGATCGTCGTTGATCAGCGCGACTGCCAGCACGTTGCCAAAGCGCACGAAAGACTGAATATGGCGAGCCGAGTACACCACCCGACGATCGGCTGAGCCGGTCCCGGTGGCTGCGGTGATGCCGGTTTCAATGATTGAATCCTCGCCGTCGGCCCCGGTACCGGCACCCGGGTCTCTGCGGTCGAGATAGAACAGTTGGGCGGCATCCGTTGTGAACGAATAGTTGAACGTGCTCTGCTGCTGTTCGTAGGCGCTGGTTACCCCGCGTACGACCACCGAATAGCGCACGCCGCTCAAGAGTCGTGTTTGAAATTGAACGGAAATCGCACCCGCATTCACGCGTGACACGAATGGTGTAGCCGGGGTGATCGTGACTTGCCGATCGCGGATGGGCGCAATCAGCTCGTTAGCGAAGAGCCGCAGTTGTTGATTGGGCTGGCTGACCGCGCGCACCGTATCGATTTGCGCCGCCTGAAGTTTGGGGCCCTGCAGGTGGTCAAGTACCACGAGGGTCGCGCAAATCAGGGCAAGTATCACCACGGTGACGCCCAAGCGCCGACGGAACGAGCGCAGCCCGCGACGCCGCGACCGGGAGACCGGTGACGGTCGGGATGCAATCGAACCGCTGTAATCAGCGTCACTCATCAGCGTTACTCATCAGTACGCCGCTCATCAGTACGCCGCTCATCAGTACAGGTACGGTTCGTTGGGCTCGACGACTTTGATAATCGCTGCGGGCAACAACACAATCGACTCCGAGCTTTTCTGGCTCGGATTGGACCCGAAACCTCCGGTAACGCGCAGCCACTGCCCAATCACGAAGCGGGACTTCCAGTTGTCAAGACTCACGGGTACTCCGAGCGGCTGCGCATCAACGGCGCAGCAGGTGATCACGAAACGCGAAAGATAAAACGAGTTCGCCGGATCGTTCGGGTTGGCGCTGATAAAACCGGTGACGTCGACCGGTTTACCGCTGTAAAAGCTCGGGTCGGTGCTCTCCCGCAACAATGACGACCAGTCCTGCACGGTAAAACGCGCAAACGATGCCGTCGACGCGGTAGCTGCTTTCGCCGCCGCGCTTCCACTGATCGGCAGGAAAGCTCCTGCGCCGACGGGCGCCACGTTCACGGCACGCTGCTGGGCAGTGGCCGCCGAGAGAGTAGTTGCCGGAAGGAGGAGCAGGGCAAGTCCGGCAGTGACGGCGACAGCGCTTACCAGCGCCGAGAGTAACCGTGGTGTGACGCTGCGCTGATCACCGTGCCTGTCGTGCTCATGCTCATGCTCATGCTCATGCTCATGCTCGTCGGACCCGGGATGCCGCACCCGGTCTGCGATCGCGGCAATCACGAGGAGCAATCCGACCGACGCCATCACCACCGTGAACACCACGTAGCGCGGATGAATAAACAGGGTCAGTCGCCCGGTGGCTGCAAACCAGAGGGTGGCAACGAGGGAGACGGCAATGAGCCCCAACCCCTGCCAGCCGCGATAGCTACGCCACATAGTTCACCAGCAGTCCAATAATTGCCGAAACCAGCGCCACAACGACACTCAATTGCACGATGGTCGATCCGCGGAAGGTGGTGCGCATCATGGTGAGCATCTTGATGTCCACGATGGGCCCAAAAATGAGAAAAGCAACAATCGATCCGGGCAGAAAAGTGCTGGCAAACGGCAAAATGAAGAAGGCATCGACGTTCGAACACACCGAGATAACAAACGCCAGAATCATCATGGCGAGAATGCCGTAGAGCGGGTTACTTCCCAAACTGACCAAAACTGATCGCGGTACAGCCACCTGCACGAGGGCTGCCACAAGGGCACCGACAAACAGCACGGGCATTATGACGCTGGCTTCGCGGGCGAACAGGCGAGTGCTTTGTCGCAGGCGAGCGGTGCTGGTGTGGTGGGCATCCGGAATTCGACAGGAGGCGGCGAAGTCGGAGGTCAAAAGATTTTCCTGCTGGGGATGACGGCTGAATAGCCAGCCCACGAGGTTGGCAACAAAGAATCCGCCCGCAATGCGCGCAACGAGAATTCCGTTACTGAAGCCGAAGGCCTGGTAGGTGGTGAGGATCGTGATCGGGTTCACGATTGGGGCAGCCAGCAAGAACGTCATCGACTCCGAGACCGTGAGACCTTTTGCGATGAGCCCGCGCGTGAGCGGCAGATTTCCGCATTCGCACACCGGCAGTAAAACACCGAGCAGTGAAATGGCAATCCGGCGCAGAATCAGATTTTTGGGCAGCGCACGGGCGATAAAGCGGTCCGGAATCCACACCTGGACCAGGATCGACAGGGCGATACCCAACACCACAAAGGGCAGCGATTCGATGATCACGCTGTAGGCGAGAGTCAGCAGATCCTGAGCTACCGCCGGAAGGAGGCCGCCGAGGGAGGTCGGGCTGAGCGCCCTCACCGCGAAGATTGTCCCGACGCCGATCACCCCGATGGCGAGAGCCCAACTCCTCTTCCGAGTGAGGCGGGAGGACGCCTCCAACGACGATCGGGCAGCAGACAACGGTTTCCCCTTGCCTGCCGCCCGATCCTGCTCTAACTGAAAAGACATTAGGTCAAGACTAGAGTCGTACTGCGGAGCTGCTCGCCACACCCCGCAATCAGCCCCTTACGCGTGCTATTCGCTGACGCCCTCAACTGCTACCACGGTAACGGTTCCCGCCGATGAGGCGCGGCGTGACACTCGAGCCCGGCCCTGCCCGGGTAGGCGAGGCTCCGGCAGCGCATCGAGCACCGAGTCAAGAATTTGCTCGGCGTCTTTTGTGGAGATTTTGCGCGGCGCCCGCACGGGCTGGCCGAGCGGAATATCCAGAATTGCGATGGCAGCCTCGGCCACGGTAGCAACGACTTCCTCAACAGACATCGGCAACTTAGCGACGGATGCCGCAGTGTCCGTTCGCTTCTCAAAGCCACGGCCGGTGGCATCCGAGGTCGTAATAGCCGGCTGCGACTCACCCGAATCGCTCGAGCCGAGAAGTGTTGCGTCGTCGGTGGCGGCGGCTCCGTTAGCAGCACGCTGCTCTGCACGAGCACGCTGCTGTGAACCACCGCGACCACGCTGCTGGCGACCGGAGTTCGAGCCAGAAGCCGAGTTCACGACGGCCACTGGGCTCTCTGCGTCAGCGGCGGCGACAACCACGATCTCCGGCGAATGTGCAATGGTTGAGGTCGCGATCTTGGCCAGAGCATTTCGGGCGTCGTCGGTGATCGCGTGCGTTCCAACGCTGGCCTTCGAGGCCGGCACACCGTTGGGGACCACCGACGCGTTTGGCGCCGACCCGCTATTGGCGGGTTTGCGACCGCGGCGTGGCGTCTCCGGCTGGGGAGTCTGGCGATGCTTGGTGAGCGAATCGTGCTGGATGATGATTCCGCGCCCAGCGCAGGCCTCACAATTTTCGCTGAACGACTCGATGAGGCCCAGCCCTAGCTTCTTGCGCGTCATCTGGATGAGCCCGAGCGAGGTGACCTCAGCCACCTGGTGCTTGGTGCGATCCCGGCTGAGGCACTCAACCAGACGGCGAAGCACGAGATCGCGGTTGCTCTCCAGCACCATGTCGATGAAGTCCACAACGATGATCCCGCCGATATCGCGCAGGCGCAGTTGGCGCACAATTTCTTCGGCCGCTTCGAGGTTGTTCTTGGTCACGGTCTCCTCGAGGTTGCCCCCGGAGCCCACGAACTTTCCGGTGTTGACGTCAACCACCGTCATCGCTTCAGTGCGGTCAATCACCAGCGACCCACCAGAGGGCAGCCACACCTTGCGGTCGAGGGCTTTCTCGATCTGCTCAGAAACGCGGTACTCGTCGAACGAGTCGGCCGCGCCCGTGTAGGTTTCGATCCGATCAATCAGATCTGGCGCCACCTGGCCGAGGTAGGTAGAAATGGTGCTTTCGGCATCCTCACCCTCGATGACGAGCTTCTGAAAGTCTTCGTTGAACACGTCGCGCACGATTTTGACGAGAAGGTCGGGTTCGCTGTGCAGCAGGGCGGGGCCCTGAACCTTGGCGATGGTTTCGCTGATCGCAGCCCACTGACTGGTGAGTCGGTTCACGTCGAGCGTGAGTTGCTCATCGGTCGCCCCCTCGGCCGCGGTTCGCACGATCACGCCCACGTTTTCGGGAAGAACCTCTTTCAGAATTTTCTTCAGGCGCGCCCGTTCGGTATCGGGAAGCTTACGGCTGATGCCGTTCATGGTGCCGTTGGGCACGTAAACCAGGTAACGGCCCGGCAGCGATACCTGACTGGTCAGTCGAGCACCCTTGTGTCCGATCGGATCCTTGGTGACCTGAACGAGTACGGTGTCGCCGGGCTTGAGCGCGAGTTCGATGCGTCGGGCCTGGTTGTTGCCGCTGCCACCGCCGCTTCCTGTGCTGCCGTTTGAGGACTCCGCCGCAGCATCCCAGTCAACCTCGCCGGAATACAGCACCGCATTACGGCCACGGCCGATATCGACAAACGCTGCCTCCATGCTGGGCAACACGTTTTGAACACGACCGAGGTAAACGTTGCCGATGAGGCTCGCCTCCGCGGCCTTGGCAACGTAATGCTCAACCAACACACCGTCCTCGATGACGCCGATCTGGGTGCGCCCAAACTTGGAGCGCACCACCATCATGCGATCAACACTCTCGCGACGGGCTAAGAACTCGGCCTCGGTGATGACCGGCCGACGACGGCCCGCATCGCGACCATCGCGGCGGCGCTGCTTTTTCGCTTCGAGGCGCGTAGAACCTTTGATGCGCTGGGGTTCGGTGATGAGCTCTGCCTGCGGGCGCGGCGTGCGCACCTTGACCACGGTGTTGGGCGGGTTGGCCCCGGATGCTTCACTGTCTTCCTCCCCGGAACGGCGACGGGACCGGCGGCGAACGGTGGTGCTGTCGTCGTCGCGATCTTCCCGCTGGCTACCGTCGTGCTGTGATGTGCTGTTCTGTGAGGTGCGCGCCTGATAGACCGGCAGGTCGGGTGCCTGAAAAAGCACACTCGTGACGGAACGGAACGGCGTCCGCTGCTCTTCCGAGACCTCGACCGGTTCCTCCTCGACATATTGAGCCGCGGTGTCTACCAACGACTCCACGTCGACGCTTGGTTGAGCCGCAACACTGACTTCGATGATTTTGCTTCGGCGGGCTCCGAAGAGTCCCATGCGCTTACGCGGGGCGGGTTCATTATTTTCGGTTTTATCCACCATTACTGGCGTACTCCTTGCCCGTCACGGCCAGCCGCACTTGCCGTTCGGGTACTCTCTCGCGCGGAGTACGGGCCCAGTGCCTTCGGCTTGGGCCGTCTTCCGCTAATTCTCACGTTGCGCTGCCGGCCGTGTACGCGGAGCCGCAGCATCTCTGAGCGGCGCTCACGCTGTCAGAGCTCTGGCTGCGATCGTGCTGGGTCGTTTTCGTTCGGAACTTGCTATCCGACGCTTGGTGCGGCCCGGTTCAGTGCCCGGTAAGAGTTCTTTGGCGTCGGTCCGAGCGCGGCTCGGTCAACTGCAATCAATTGTGACACGCATTCCGCATTTCCCCGTATTGGAGGACTGCGATAATTTAGCTATGACCGCTCTTGCTCCACCAAAACGATCACTCGGCCTCGGATTGTTCTTCGTCATCGCCGGTGTGGTGGGCTTCGCGGCCGCGTTCGCGTTGACCCTCGACAAATTCGAGATCTTGAAAAATCCGAAGGCAGCGCTCGGCTGTAACTTCAGCGTTCTGGTGCAGTGCGGCGCCAACCTGAACTCCCCGCAGGGCGCGGTGTTCGGGTTTCCAAACCCGCTGCTGGGGGTCGCCGGTTTTATGGCCATCATCGTCATCGGCGCCGCAATCCTTTCCGGCGCGAGATTCGATCGCTGGTTTTGGCTCGTGTTGAACGCCGGAATGCTGGGTGCGCTGATCTTCGTGATCTGGTTGATCGGACAGAGCATTTTCGTTCTGGGAACGCTGTGCCCTTGGTGCATGGTGGTGTGGTCGGCAACAATTCCATTATTTCTTGTGGTGACCCTTGGAAACATTCGGTCGGGGGCGTTTGGCCTCCCGCAACGGGTGCTGCGTGGCGCGGGAGCGGTCTTCACGTGGATACCGTTCATCACCCTGCTCTGTTACCTCATTGTGGCAACAATCGCTCAGCTCAGACTCGACGTATTGCGCCACCTATGATCACCGGCGAAGAACTGTGCTCAAGCTGAGAAGCCGATAGGAACCATAGGTCTCACCCGGCTCTGGCAAGTTCGCAACATACGCTCACTGAATGGCCTCAATACCCCCGAACTCGTCCTTCTCCCCCGTCAAGTCGCTGTCTGAAAACGGACTCAAGAGCGAGTGGGCGTACACCGCCGCGTTCGCCTCCATCATTATTTCGCTCATCGTCTGGATTGTCGGTCGTTCCCGCGCTACGGTCGATCATGGCGGTTCCGATCGTGCCGGGATTTTCATCGGTCACTGGGCATCGACATTTTTTGGTCTCGGCATCGCAATGCGCCTCTACGAGGATTCTCGTAAATAGATTTCCCCCCGCCGCATGTCGGCTGCTACAGCAAACGCCCCCAATACCGCACCGTCGATCCAGGCGGGTGGCATCGGGGGCGATTTGTCGCGGTCGTGCGCCAGGGCCCAGCCTCTAGGCCAGAATCAGTCGAACCAGAGTGTGAGCTCGCGATCGGCGGACTCAGCGGAATCTGAGCCGTGTACGAGGTTCTGCTGCACGGCGAGCCCCCAGTCGCGGCCAAGGTCACCCCGAATGGTCCCCGGTGCGGCAGTTGTCGGATCGGTCGTCCCCGCGAGCGCGCGGAATCCCTCAATCACCCGATTACCGGCCAAGCGAATGGCCACAATCGGCCCGCTTTCCATGAACTCGATGAGCGGTTCGTAAAACGCTTTGCCCTCGTGCTCGGCGTAGTGCTGGCTCAGAAGCTCGCGGTCGGCGTCGACGAGCTTGATGTCGACCAGCTTGTAACCCTTCGCCTCGATGCGCTTCAAAATGTCGCCGGTGAGGTTTCGCACTACACCGTCGGGCTTGATCAGTACCAGGGTCTCTTCGAGAACGCTCATGGGGTTTCTTTCGGGTTGGGAACAGGCGGGTTGGGATCAGGCGGGTTGGGATCAGGCGGGTTGGGATCAGTGCGGGATGCTTCCTCTTCCGCCGCGGTAAAGCGTGCGTTTCGCCGGTCGAGGCGACGTCCGGTAACAAAGCAGTAGCTGTATAGCGCCACAAAACCCGTGCCGATGATGAACATCAACGGCAACAGAACGCCGCTTGCGATCAGAATGGCCTGAACGGTCCAGGCAACCCAGCGCGCCCAACGGGAGCGCAGTGATCGGCTTACTCCGAGGATCACCACGAAGAGTGCTCCCCCTGCGACCAGCGTCGGTAGCGCAGGCAGCAGGCTCAGGGCATAGACGGTGAGGGTGACAAAGAACACCAGCAGCGATTCGAGCACGAGAACAATGGACAGCAGGGATTCGCTGACCGAGCGTTCGCGTCGCATCCGGATGCGCGGGCTCTTCGTTTTTGCCGAATCATCAGGCTCGTCGCCGACAACGCTCATCGTCTCCAGCCCTGCTCTGAAGCGAGCGCCATGACGTCCCCTACGAGGGTGATGGAGCCCGCGACGAGCACCGCGCGTTTGTCTTTTTCGTTCGCCCAGTCGCGGGCTGCCTCGATGGCCTCGGCAAGCGAGTCGAAACGCACAATGGCGTCATCCCCCGAGATCTCCGCTGCCACATCGGCGAGTTCA
The DNA here is from genome assembly GCA_014377425.1 of Microbacteriaceae bacterium. Lineage (GTDB taxonomy): Bacteria > Actinomycetota > Actinomycetes > Actinomycetales > Microbacteriaceae > Marisediminicola. The sequence goes on from JACMPQ010000018.1 coordinate 46,169, forward strand.
TCGACACCAATCGCTCGGGGCGAGGTTGAGCGGGTCACCATTATGCGACGGGCAATCGGGGCGAGGTGCGCCAAGATTCCCGCGCCATCCTTCTCATCCAGCACCCCGACGACGAGACAGATTTCGTCAAAGGTGAAATAGCTGCCCATCGCAACGGCAAGTGCGCGAGCACCATCCGGGTTGTGGGCGGCATCAACGATGACGGTCGGCTCGATGCCGATGACCTGCAGCCGACCGGGGGAGGTTGCGGTGGCGAGACCCTCGGCGAGCACATCCCCGACCAGCATCTGAGTGCCGCCACCCAGGAAGGACTCAACGGCCGCGATTGCTACCGCGGCGTTGTGTGCCTGATGGTCGCCGAAAAGCGGCAAAAAGAGATCTTCGTAGCGCCCGGCCACCCCGGCGACGGTAATGACCTGACCGCCCACGGCAACAGTGTTGCTCACCAGCGAGAATTGGTCGCCGGAAACAGCGATCGTTGATTCGGTGAGCTCGGCCGCGCGGGTGAGTTCCGCCAGGACATCCGATGACTGACCGGCGGTAACCACGGCGGCCAGCGGCTTGATGATTCCCGATTTGGTGCGGGCGATCTCCGCCACGGTGTTTCCGAGTCGCGCGGTGTGATCCAGCGAAATGGAGGTAAACACCGCCACCTGGCCGTCGCCGACGTTGGTGGAATCCCATTCGCCGCCCATACCGACCTCGATGACCGCCACGTCAACCGGGGCATCGGCAAAACAGGCAAAGGCCAGCACGGTGAGTGCCTCAAAGTAGCTAAGCGGTTCCTCGCCGGCGGCGGAAAGCTCCACATCGACCATCGCGATGTACGGGGTGATGTCGTCCCAATTGGCCACGAGATCGGCGTTGGAGATCGACTGGCCGTCGATCATGATCCGTTCGTTCAACCGCACGAGGTGCGGGCTGGTCATCATGCCGGTGCGGAGGCCATAGGCGCGCAGAATGCTCTCGATGATGCGCGTCGTCGAGGTTTTACCGTTGGTTCCGGTGACGTGGATGATCGGATAGGCCCGTTGCGGGTCGCCCAGAAGTTCGACGACTCGCCGGGTGGCCCCGAGCCGTGGCTGCGGTGCCTGCTCCCCTACGCGGGACATCAGCGCCGCGTAAACCCGGTCGGCCTGCTTCTGAAAGAGTGCGTCGTCACTCAGTTCAGGGTCGTCGAAGTTGAGCTCGCCATTCGAGCCGTCTTTTTTAGACATCGAGGGCCTTTCCGTGCACCGAAAGCTCGATGACGATGTGTTCGGTATTGGAGTATTTGCCTGCGGGAATGGTGGACCGGAACGAACCGGCGTCTGCGGTGAGGACGATCACGGTGTCGAGTTCGGTGGCCATAAACCATTCGGTGGTCAGCGCGACGGCCAAGGTCTCGTCGCCGATCATGTTCTCATAGGCGGCTACCCCGGCCCACTCAGCTTCGGAGCCAAAGCTCAGTCGCAGCTCGATGCGGTCGCTCACATCAAGGTCGGCCGACTTTCGGGCATCCTGCACGGCACGGATGATGTCGCGGGCGAGCCCCTCGGCCTCAAGCTCTGGCGTGGTCTTCGTATCGAGCAGCACGAAGCCACCGCCGGGCAGGAAGGTGATTGCCTTGCCCGGGTCTGAACTCTGCAGCTCAAGCTCGAACTCGCCGGAAATAAGTTCCACCCCACCCACGATGACGTTCTCCCCGGCCGCCGCCCAGTCGCCGCGTTTCGCGGCCCCGATCACGGTTTGCACCGTCTTGCCAATGCGCGGTCCGGCAGCGCGGGCGTTCACCGACAGCTTTCGCTCGATGCCAAACTCGGCGAGGCTGTTCTCGTCCAAGCTGCGCAGGCTTACCTTTTTCACGTTCAACTCTTCGCGGATGATGTCGGCGAATGCCGCAAGACTGCCAGTTTCGGCGGTCACCACCGTGAGTTCCGGTAGCGGCAGGCGCACCCGGTTACCGGTAATTTTGCGCAAAGCCAGCCCGGAGGACGCGATGTCGCGCACCCGATCCATGGTGGCCACGAGTTCATCGTCTGCGGGGAAGAGCGCGGCATCCGGCCAATCGGTCAGGTGCACACTGCGCCCGCCGGTGAGACCCTGCCAAATCTCCTCGCTGATCAGTGGCATCAGCGGCGCGCTCACCCGGGTGAGGGTTTCGAGCACCGTGTAGAGGGTGTCGAAGGCTGCGGTGTCGGTGCCCGCCCAGAAACGACCGCGGCTGCGGCGCACGTACCAATTGGTAAGGGCGTCGGCGAAGTCCCGCAGAAGCGCCGTGGCGTTGGGGCTGTCGAGCGCATCGAACTCACTCTGGACCGCGAGGATCACGGTGCGGGTCTTGGCCAGGATGTAGCGGTCTAGTACGTCGGTCGAGGCCGTGCTCCAGCTCGCCTCGTAACCACTGTCTCCGGCGGTACTGTCTTCGGCGGTACTGTCTCGGGCGGCATTGGCGTAGAGCGCGAAGAAGTAATAGCTGTTCCAGATCGGCAGCAAAAACTGGCGCACCGACTCGCGAATGCCCTCCTCGGTGACCACGAGGTTGCCTCCGCGAATCACCGAGGACGACATGAGGAACCACCGCATTGCGTCGGCACCGTCGCGATCAAAGACTTCGCGAACATCCGGATAATTTCTGAGACTCTTAGACATCTTCTGGCCGTCGGAGCCGAGCACGATTCCGTGGCTGATCACGTTCTTATAGGCCGGGCGATCGAATAACGCGGTCGACAGCGCGTGGAGCGTATAGAACCAGCCGCGGGTTTGCCCGATGTACTCCACGATGAAGTCGGCCGGGTTGTGATTCTCGAACCACTCGGCGTTCTCGAACGGGTAGTGCACCTGGGCGAACGGCATGGACCCGGAGTCGAACCACACGTCAAGCACGTCTTCGATGCGGCGCATTGTCGAAAGTCCAGTTGGGTCATCCGGATTCGGGCGGGTCAGCTCATCAATGAACGGCCGGTGCAGGTCGGTCGGGCGCACACCGAAGTCGACTTCAAGCTCGTCGAGGGAGCCGTAGACGTCGATGCGGGGGTAATCCGGGTTGTCGCTCTTCCAGACCGGAATCGGGCTGCCCCAGTAGCGATTGCGCGAGATCGACCAGTCGCGGGCGTTGCCGATCCACTTGCCGAACTGGCCGTCTTTGACATTGCTCGGCACCCAGTTGATGTCTTCGTTCAGCTCGCCCATACGGTCGCGAAACTCGGTTACCCGCACGAACCAGCTCGACACGGCCTTATAGATCAGCGGGCTGCGGCAGCGCCAGCAGTGCGGGTAGCTGTGCTCGTAGCTGGCTACGCGAAGAAGACGCCCCTCGGCGCGCAGCAACTGCGTCAGTGGCTTGTTGGCCTCGAACACCTGCTGCCCGGCAACAGGTTCAACCTCGGCGAGAAACCGCGCGCCGTCGTCGACCGAAATGATCACCGGGATGCCCGCGGCGGCACACACCACCTGGTCGTCTTCGCCATAGGCGGGCGCCTGATGCACGATGCCGGTGCCCTCACCGGTGGCGACGTAGTCCGCGACCAGAATCTGCCAGGCGTCCTGTGTGCCCCAAAGCTCGGTGTCGGCGTAAAAATCCCAGATGCGGTCGTAGCGGATGCCGGCGAGCTCGCTGCCCAGCACCGTGCGGCTGACTGCGGCGGTAGCGGCATCCGCGCTCTCGTAGCCCAAATCGCGGAAGTAGGCGGCGACCGTGTCTGCGGCGAGCAGAAACTCCGCCACGCCCTCGGCCGAGCCATCGCCGGCGCCGAGCGGACCGCTCGGCAGCACCGCATAACGAATGGTGGGGCCAACCGCGAGCGCGAGGTTGGTGGGCAGGGTCCACGGGGTCGTGGTCCAGGCCAGCGCTTTCACACCGGTGAGTCCGAGCGCCCCGGCCTTCGCGCCATCGAGTGGGAAGGTCACGGTGACGGCCTGATCCTGGCGCATCTTATAAACGTCGTCATCCATGCGCAGCTCATGGTTCGACAACGGCGTCTGGTCGTGCCAGCAATAGGGCAGCACCCGAAAACCCTCGTATGCGAGACCCTTGGTGTGCAGTTCTTTGAACGCCCAGATCACCGATTCCATGAACGGCAGATCGAGGGTCTTGTAGTCGTTCTCGAAGTCGACCCAACGCGCCTGGCGGGTAACGTATTGCTCCCAGTCGCCGGTGTATTTGAGCACCGAGTCGCGGGCAACGGCGTTGAAGGCCGCGATTCCCATGTCGTCGATCTCGTGCTTCTCGGTGATGCCGAGCTGGCGCATTGCCTCAAGCTCAGCGGGCAAACCGTGGGTGTCCCAGCCGAAGCGGCGATGCACCTGCTTGCCGCGCATGCTCTGGTAGCGCGGAAACAGGTCTTTGGCGTAGCCGGTGAGCAGGTGCCCGTAGTGCGGCTGGCCATTGGCGAACGGCGGGCCGTCGTAAAAGGTCCACTCCTGGCAGCCCTCGCGCTGGTCGATCGACGCTTGGAAGGTTTTGTCGCCCTTCCAGAACGCCAGGATGCCGGTCTCGATGGCCGGGAAGTTTGGCGACGGCGAGAGGGTCTTGGCGTTCTCGCCTGGCATTTCCGAGCCTGAGGCTTTGGGGTAGGTCATTTCGCTCCTGAGCAGACTGCGTGCTGCACGAGGACGAAACGCGGCCGGATCAGCCGTTTCTCGCGGTACCACCCCGCTTATCGCACCCTATTTTCAGGGGCGACCGCTTATTCATTGGCGATGACGGGCCAGCCCCGTTCGGTTCTACCGGGCCGGAACTCTAATCAAAATCCGGCCGTTCTTCCGAAGACTCCCCGGTGATAGCCGGATCGGTGTCGTTATCGGCAAGTGTAACGCAGGGGTGCCGAGTGGGTCGGCTGGGCCGGGTTTTAGCGCTGTCGCCGCTTCGGCAGGATGTTGTCGCCCGCGACCGCGGTCAATCGCGCCGCCTCCACGGTCGCAAGCACCGTCAGCACCGCGATCACCGCGAAAGCCAATTGAAATGGCACGACGCTTCGTTCTCCGCCCCCCAGAGCCAGATCTCCCGCACGGAGAGCGAGGGCAGCGACGGTGACCCCGAAGCCTGCCGCGAGTTGTTGCAGCGTGGAGGCGAGGGTATTAGCATCCGTCATGGCAACGGGTTCCACATCAGCGAAAGCGATCGTGTTGTAAGCGGTGAACCCGGTCGATCGGGCGGCGCCGCTGAAGATCAACAGCACGGCAATGAGCCAGACCGGCGTTGCGGCAGTGATATATGCCGCTAGGAGCATGCTGATCGCGGCGCACAGCGTTGCCCCGATTAGAACCGCCCGGAACCCGAAACGGGTCAGGAGGGGGGTGGTTACGGGCTTGATGGCGAGATTTCCGACGAAGACGAAGAGCACGAGCGTGCCGGAGACGATCGGCGACCAGCCAAACGCATCCTGGAACAACAGCGGCAGCAAAAAGGGCACGGCACTCACCGAAATCCGAAACAGCGACCCTCCGGCATGCGCAACCCGAAAGGTTTCGCTTCTCAGCGCCCGAAGATCGAGCAGCGGATGCCGCTCCCGTAACAAATGGCGAATGGCGAGGCCGATGAGAACACATCCGCCGGCACCCCACGCCATCACCTCCACAAGCTGCGGATGCCCGCCGCTGAGCAGCGTTCCGAGGTAGACGAGTGCGGCCACCCCCGAGCCAGTGAGCAAGAGTCCGACCCCGTCGAGTCGCTGCGGAGTTTCGCGTGCCTCGCGGGGAATTAGCCGCCAGGCGGCAATAAACGCCACCGCCCCGAGAGGAACGTTGATTAGGAAGATCCACTCCCAGCTCGCATAGGTGACGAGCAGTCCCCCCACAAACGGGGCAATGATCGGCGCAACCAGCGCGGGCCAGGTGATGAGCGCAATGGCCCGCACCAGGTCGGCGCGATCGGTGACCCGCAGCACCGCGAGGCGTCCGACCGGCACCATCATCGCCCCGCCGATTCCTTGTAACACGCGCATCACCACGAGTTCGGGCAGGCTGGTGCTTAGGGCGCACAGCAGCGACGCCGCCGAGAAAATGGCTATCGCGGCCAAAAACACACGGCGCGATCCGAAGCGGCGGGTGATCCAGCCGCCAAGCGAGATGAGCACCGCAAGCGTCAGCAGGTACGCCGTGATCGTGAGCCCGACCGCCACCGACGCCACCCCAAAGGCCCGCCCGATGCTGGGAGCCGCGGTGGCGACGATCGTGCCATCGAGAATCTCCATGAAGTAGGTTCCCGCCACGAGCCACGCGATATTGCGCTGCCGGGAGGAGGTCATGAGTGAAAAACCTAGCGCGCTCGGGCACGCGAGCGGGCCGGGATGCCGAGGAGCGCGCGATTGCTAGCATTGGAGCACATCCCACACTCAGGCACCTCACCGACCGACTCGGTGCCGCACATATCGAACCGGAGACCTTCCATGGCGCCGTCAGCCGTTCCAGAAAAGCCCGCCCTCGAGGGACTCGAGGCCAAGTGGGGTCCGCGCTGGGAAACCGACGGCACCTACCGCTTCGATCGCGCCGCGGCAGTCACGGCGGGTCGCGAAAGCATTTTCTCCATCGACACCCCGCCGCCAACGGCATCCGGAAGCCTACATATCGGTCATGTGTTCAGCTACACCCACATGGACCTCAGTGCGCGCTATCAGCGCATGCAGGGCAAGAACATTTTTTACCCGATGGGCTGGGACGACAACGGTCTACCCACCGAGCGCCGGGTGCAGAACTACTACGGGGTGCGCTGCGACCCGACCCTGCCCTATGTGGAGGGCTATGTGCCGCCGCTCGAGGGTGGCGAAAACGCCTCGTCGAAGGCCGCCGACCAGCAACCGATCTCCCGCCGCAACTTCATCGAACTGTGCGAGAAGCTCACCGTCGAAGACGAGAAGCAGTTTGAGGATGTCTGGCGCGCGCTCGGGCTGTCCGTCGACTGGACCCAGACCTACCGAACGATCGGCGACGACGCCCAGCGGGTGGCCCAGCGCGCCTTTTTGCGCAACCTCGCGCGCGGTGAGGCGTACCAGGCCGACGCCCCCACCCTCTGGGACATCACCTTCCGCACCGCGGTCGCCCAGGCCGAACTTGAAGACAAGGAACAGGCGGCCGCCTATCACCGCGTCGGCTTCAGCCGCGTCGGACACGACATAGCCGACGACGACCGCACGGTGTTCATCGAGACCACGCGGCCCGAACTGTTGCCGGCCTGCGTTGCCCTCGTGGCGCATCCGGATGACGAGCGCTACCAGCACCTCTTCGGCACCCTGGTCTCCACCCCGCTCTTTGGCGTCGAGGTTCCGGTGCTGGCACATCACCTCGCCCAGAAGGACAAGGGCTCGGGCATCGCCATGATCTGCACCTTCGGCGACGTGACTGACGTGATCTGGTGGCGGGAACTCGACCTCCCGAACCGCACCATCATCGGCGCCGACGGCCGCATCATCGCTGAGGCGCCGGATGTCATCGTGACCGAGAATGCCGTCGCCGCCTACGCGCAACTGGCCGGCAAGACCGTGTTCAGCGCGAAGGCCACCGTGGTGGCGCTTCTCAAGGAGAGCGGCGAGCTGATCGGTGAGCCGAAACCGATCATGCACTCGGTCAAGTTCTTCGAAAAGGGCGACAAGCCACTTGAAATCATCTCCACCCTGCAGTGGTACATCGCCAACGGCGCCCGTGATCAGTCCCTTCGCGAAACGCTCCTGAACCGCGGACGCGAAATCACCTTCGCCCCCGACCACATGCGCGTGCGCTACGAGAACTGGGTGGGCGGCCTCACCGGCGACTGGTTGATCTCCCGCCAGCGCTTCTTCGGGGTGCCGATTCCGGTCTGGTACGCCCTCGACGCCGACGCCAACAAGAGTGCCGTGATTGTGCCGGCCGAGGCCTCGCTGCCGGTGGATCCGGCATCCGACACCGCCCCCGGCTATACCGAGGACCAGCGCGCCCAAGCCGGCGGCTTCGTCGGCGAGGTCGACATCATGGACACCTGGGCGACCTCCTCGCTGACCCCGCAGATCGCCGGCAAGTGGGAGACCGACAACGAGCTGTTCGGCTTGGTCTTCCCCTATTCGCTGCGTAGCCAGGGTCAGGACATCATTCGCACCTGGCTGTTCTCCACCGTGCTGCGGGCGCAGCTGGAGCACAACGAGCTGCCCTGGGCGGATGCCGGAATCTCCGGCTTCATCGTGGACCCCGACCGCAAGAAAATGTCGAAATCCAAGGGCAACGTGGTGACCCCGGCCGCGATGCTCGACGAGCACGGCTCCGACGCGGTGCGCTACTGGGCCGCCTCCAGTCGTCTCGGTACCGACGCCGCCTTCGACCCGCAGAACCCGAAGCAGATCAAGATCGGTCGACGCCTCGCCATCAAGGTGTTGAATGCGGCGAAGTTTGTCTATTCGTTCCCGGTCGCCGATGCCGATGCCGATGCCGATGCCGGTGCCGATGCCGGTGCCGGTGCCGGTGCCGGTGCCAACATCACTGTGCCCCTCGACCTAGACATGCTCGCCGAGCTCGGCCGCGTGGTCGAGATCGCGACCGCAGCGCTCGACACCCTCGACCACGCCCGCGCGCTGGAGGTTACCGAGAAGTTCTTCTGGACCTTCTGCGACGACTACCTCGAACTCGTCAAGGAACGCGCCTACGCTACCGATGACGCTACGGCGCAGGCATCCGCCGTGCTGGCGCTGCGCAGCGCCATCGACATCCAGCTGCGTTTGCTCGCACCATTTATGCCGTTCGCCACCGAGGAGGTGTGGTCGTGGACGCACGACACCTCGATTCATGGTGCCGAGTGGCCGGTGGCGCCGATAGCCATTGAGCCGGGCGGGATGCTCGCCGTGGTTGGTAAGGCGCTGATCGGCATCCGTCGGGCCAAAACCGATGCCAAGGCGTCGCAGAAGACCGAGGTGGTGTCGGCCACCATCAGCGCCCCGGCCGATCAGCTGGCACTGCTGCAGCTCGCCGAGCGCGATTTGAAAGATGTCGGACGCATTGCCGAGCTGAGCTTCGCGACCGCCGCCGAGGGTTCGGAAATCACCGTCTCCGACGTCGTACTGGTCGAGGCCGAGGTCGTCGCCTAATGCAGCTCGGCACCCGTTGGGCGTTGGGCTCACCTCCCCCCGCCCGGCTCCCGGCTGCCGCGGCTCGCGCCGTGGGCGAGGTTGAAGCCGCGCTCACGGGGTCCGATCGCGACACGAGCACCTGGCGGTGGACCCTAACCTGGCTGGAGGGCCGTGCGGTCGCGGAGCTCGACGACGGCACGGTCATTCGGGTCGGAGCCGACGGCTCGGTGACCGTGGCGAACCTTGACGATCCCGAGGACGACTAGGAGTCTCAGGCACTGAGCCCGCTCAGACACTGAGCCCGCTCAAACATTGAAAATCGACTTCAGCATGCCGCACCTAGGCTTGACCAATGGCCGACCAGAACCCTTTCTTTAGCCGCAGCACGCTCCCCCACGGGCTCCCGCCGTTCGGACTGATTCGCGACGAGCATTTTCGTGAAGCGTTTGATCGGGGTATCGCCGAGCAATTGGCCGAAATCGCTTCCATCATCGCCGATCCGGATGCCGCGACGCCAGAAAATACGCTGCTGCCACTGCAACGTTCCGGCCAGGTGCTTGCCCGAGTTTCCACGGTGTTCTCGAACCGCTGTTCCGCTGACAGCTCCGAATTCACCCGCACCCTTGAGGCGGAAATGGCACCGATTTTGGCGGCCCACGGCGATGCTATTCGGCTCGACCCGAAACTATTTCAGCGTATTTCCGCCATCGTGGAACAGCTGCCGCAACTCGATCTCGATGCCGAGACGCGGTATCTAGTCGAGCGTTACCGCTCCGGTTTTTTACGTTCCGGCGCCGCCCTGAACGACACGCAAAAGAATTCCCTGCGCACGCTCAACCAAACACTTTCGAGCCTCACCACCGAATTTGAACAGCGGCTCCTGGCCGACACCAACGCCAGCGCCGTGGTCGTCGATGACCCCGCCGAGCTTGACGGCCTCACCGCTGGCCAAATCGCGGCCGCGGCCCAGGCGGCCGCCGACCGGGGACTCGTGGGCAAGTATTTGCTGGCTCTCGTGCTCCCGACCGGGCAACCGGTACTCGCGCAACTCACCAACCGAACTTTGCGAGAACGGCTCAGCGCGGCATCCCGAGCTCGCTCCAGCCACGGCGGCGAAAACGACACCACCGCGCTCGTGGTGGAAATTTCGCAGTTACGGGCCGAACGCGCTTCCCTCCTGGGTTTTCAATCCCACGCCGCATACATCACCGCCGACGAGACCGCCGGCTCCCCCAACGCCGTCGCCGAACTGCTGGGTCGACTGGCACCGATCGCCGCCCGCAACGCGAGGACCGAGCAGTTCGTGCTGCAGGCGGAACTCGATGCCGCTCTGTCCTCCGCCGGTCACGCACCCGACAAACTCACCGCAGCGGACTGGGCTTTCTACACCGAGCGTGCCCGCGTCGCCAAGTATGCCGTCGACTTCGCCGAGCTGCGTCCCTACTTTGAGGCGGAGAATGTGTTGCAGAATGGCGTCTTTTTTGCCGCCACCAAGCTCTACGGCGTGACCTTCACTGAGCGACCCGACCTCGTCGGCTACCATCCGGAAGCTCGGGTTTTTGAGGTCGCAAACGACGATGGCAGCCCGGTCGGCCTCTACCTGCTCGATCTCTACACCCGCGATTCGAAGCGCGGTGGCGCCTGGATGAACGCGCTCTCTTCGCAGAGCTACCTGCTGGAGAAATCCGTGGTGGTGGTAAATAACCTCAACGTTTTGAAACCGCCCGTCGGTGAGCCGACCCTGTTGAGCTTCGACGAGGTGGTGACCCTCTTTCACGAGTTCGGACACGCCCTGCACGGCCTGTTCGCCCGGGTCATCTATCCGAAATTTGCCGGCACGAGCGTGCGACGCGACTTTGTGGAGTACCCGAGCCAGGTGAATGAGATGTGGATGCTTTGGCCCGAGGTTCTGAGTAACTACGCAGTGCACTACCAGACCGCGGAACGCATCCCCGAGATGGTGCTCGACCGGGTGCGCGCGGCATCCGCCTTCAATGAGGGATTTGCCACGAGCGAATACCTGGCGGCGGCTATTCTCGACCAGGCCTGGCACACGATCCCGGCAGGCACTCTGGTGTCGGACGTCGCGGCCTTCGAGCGCCAGGCCCTAGCCGCCGCCGGACTCAACAACCCGGCCGTACCACCGCGCTATTCGAGTGCCTACTTCGCCCACATTTTCTCCGGCGGCTACTCGGCGGGCTACTACTCCTACATTTGGAGCGAGGTGCTCGATGCCGACACCGGCGACTGGTTCGTCGAAAACGGCGGCCTCACCCGGGCGAATGGCGATCGCTTCCGCGCCAAACTGCTCGGCGTCGGCGGGTCCAAAGATCCACTTGAAGCCTTTCGCGATTTTCGGGGTCGGGATGCCGCCATCGAGCCACTCCTCGTGCGGCGCGGGCTTAGCGACTGAGCTCGGCCAGCTCGCTCAGGGTACGCAGTCGCGCGAGCTGGTCGACACCCTGCGGCACGACCAGCACCTCGTTCACTCCGGTGACTGCCACCAAATCGCTGATGCGGCGGGTCACCGCCTCGATCGTGCCCACTGCCTGCTGCGCGTTCCGGTCGGCCGCAAAGGCACGTTCGGCATCCGTCCACGGGTGAGCCTCCGCCTCGGACTGCGACGGCACGCGCCCGGGAGCCGCGCCCTGACGCAACTTAATAAACCACAGATTGTTCGAGAGAGACTGCCGGGCAGCGGTGGCCGAGTCGTCGGCGACGAGCGCTGCCACTGACACCATCGCCCACGGTTCGGTGAGCACACTCGACGGCCGGAAACTTTGCCGGTACAGCTCGAACACCGGCGCCGGGTCGGTTCCGCCGCCGAAGTGGTGGGCAAAGGCGAATGGGAGACCGAGAGCACCGGCAAGCCGGGCGCTGAACCCGCTCGAGCCGAGCAGCCAGATGAGCGGCGCATCCCCGTGCCCCGGCGAGGCGATGATCGCCGAGCCGACACCGTTTTCGAGCGGCGGGACGGTGCCAAAGAACGCCAAAAGTTCAAGAACCTGCCGTGGAAAGTCTTCCTCTGTCTCGCGGGCGAGATTACGACGCAATAGGGCCGCGGTGAGTCCATTGGTGCCGGGCGCGCGCCCGAGGCCGAGGTCGATGCGATCGCCGTGCAAGGCCACCAGCGTGCCAAACTGTTCGGCGATCACGAGCGTGGAATGGTTCGGCAACATCACCCCGCCCGAGCCGACCCGAATGGTGGTCGTGGCAGCGGCAATCGCGGCAATGAGCACGGCCGGCGCGGAACTCGCTACCGCTGGCATTCCGTGATGCTCTGCGACCCAAAATCGCCGGTAGCCGAGCGTGTCGGCGTGCACGGCGGTTGCGATCGTGCGATGCAGGGCGTCGGCGTTGGACACCCCCTCCACGACGGTGGCGAGGTCAAGAACGGAGAGCGGCATGCCGGCGAGAGAAGTCATCGACTTTTGAACCCCGGCGCGGCCAGGCAAATTCCCAGATCGCGAAGCTTCTGACCGGATGCCGATACGCGGCTCACTGCCGGTGCCGGCTCAGCAGCGAATGGCTCAGCACCGAATAGCTCAGCACCGAATAGCTCAGCACCGGCCAGCTCAGCCACGCCAACACCACGCCGCCCACCAGCAGACCCCAAAATGCGCTGCCCACCCCGCCGATCACAACCCCAGAGGCGACCACCACGAATGTCACGATGGCCGGCATCCGCTGCGCCGGATTCTCCAACGCGGCAGTGATCGCCCCGAGAAGCGCCCCAAGAAGCGCAAGACCCGCGATCGCGGTAATTAACACGGGCGGGGATGCTGCCACCAGAGCAGTCGCGGCAGCGGCTCCCACTCCGAGCACGAGATAGAACACGCCGCCCGCAGTGGCAGCAATCCAGCGGCGGCCGGGGAGCGGGTGGGCATCCGGTCCGGCCATAAGCGCCGCCGAGAGGGCTGCGAGGTTGATCGCGTGGCCGCCAAAGAGGGCACCAATCGCCGAGAGCAGTCCCGAGCCAATCAGAATTGGCGCGGCCTTCGGCGGTGGGTAGCCAAAGGTGGCAAGCACGGCAAAACCGGGCACGTTTTGCCCGGCCATAGTCACGATATAGAGCGGTAACCCCAAACTCACAATCACAAACGGATCAAAGACCGGGAGAACCACGCTCAGCTGCGGGGCGATTACGGCGTTGCCGAGCGCCGGAGCGGTGAGCACGATGATGGAAATGGTGACGACCATCGCCGCCGGCACCGCCCAGCGCGGCGCGATCCGATACAGCACCAGCCACACCCCGATGATCGGCAGCGCGTACAGCGGCTCGGTGGCAGCAGCCGTTACCGGTGCGATGCAGATCGGCAACAAAATACCGGCCAGCATCGCACTGGCAATTGACTTTGGGATGCTCGTGATGGCGCGGGCGAGCCATGGCCACAGACCGGTCGCAGCGATCAACAATCCGCACACGATGAACGCTCCCACCGCCGCGGCGAAGTTGGAAGTGGTGGAATGGGCGGCGATCAGTAGAGCGGCCCCCGGCGTCGACCAGGAGAACGACAGCGGCGTCCGGGTGCGCACCGAGAGAATCATCGCGATGAGGCCTTGGAAAACGCACAAGATCAGGAGTCCCGATGCCGCCTGCGTTTCGGTTGCGCCAACCGCTCGCAAACCGGCGATGACAATCGCAAAGGTGCTGGCAAAGCCGGTAATTGCACCCACCAGCCCCGCCGCGATTGGCTGGACGGGAACGCGATTTAGGGCCGTACTCAGGCTGATTTCTCGGCCCGGATGGCCTTGCGCAGGATAATCGTCGGAGCAGCGTTTTCGAGTACGCACTCCTTGGTCACTACCACCGTCGCAACGTCTTCGCGGGAGGGCACCTCGAACATGATCGGCCCGAGTACTTCTTCCATGATGGCGCGAAGCCCGCGGGCGCCGGTCTTGCGCAGTACCGCGAGGTCGGCAATCGCCTCGAGCGCGTCGTGATCGAACTCGAGGGTGACGTTATCGATCTCGAACATGCGCTGATATTGACGCACCAGGGCATTTTTCGGCACGGTGAGAATCGCCATCAACGCCACCTGATCGAGTTGGGTGACGGTGGTGACTACGGGCAGGCGACCGATGAACTCCGGGATGAGCCCGAATTTATGGAGGTCTTCCGGCAGCACTTCGCCGAACAGGTCTACGTCGTCGCCCTTGCTGTGCAGTGGGGCGCCGAAGCCGATGCCTTTTTTGCCGGCCCGGCTGGAGATAATCTCTTCCAGCCCCGAGAAAGCGCCAGCCACGATGAACAGCACGTTGGTGGTGTCGACCTGAATAAATTCTTGGTGCGGATGCTTGCGCCCGCCCTGCGGTGGAACCGAAGCTACCGTGCCCTCCAGAATTTTTAGGAGCGCCTGCTGCACGCCCTCGCCCGAGACGTCGCGGGTGATCGAAGGATTCTCAGCCTTGCGGGCGATTTTGTCGATTTCATCAATGTAGATGATGCCGGTTTCGGCGCGCTTCACGTCGTAATCGGCGGCCTGAATGAGCTTGAGCAGAATATTTTCCACGTCTTCGCCCACGTAGCCAGCTTCGGTGAGGGCCGTGGCATCCGCCACCGCGAAGGGCACGTTGAGGCGCTTCGCGAGGGTCTGCGCCAGGTAGGTCTTGCCGCAACCGGTCGGACCAATCAGCAGAATGTTGGACTTCGCAATTTCGACGTCATCGATGATGGCGTCTGCCGAAGTCAGAGTGTTGCGGGCGCGGATGCGCTTGTAGTGGTTGTAGACCGCCACCGAGAGCGCCTTTTTAGCGGGTTCTTGACCGATTACGTATTCCTCGAGGAAGTCGAAGATTTCGCGTGGCTTGGGCAGGTCGAATTCGCTCGCAACCTCTTCGCCGGCCTCAGCCAACCGTTCCTCAATGATCTCGTTGCACAGTTCGACACATTCGTCACAGATGTATACCCCGGGGCCCGCGATGAGCTGCTGCACTTGTTTTTGGCTTTTGCCACAAAAGGAGCACTTTAACAGGTCAGCGCTTTCGCCTATTCGAGCCATTACCCGGCCTCTCTTGTGTGCGAACGCCACAGCGTCGTGGATTCACCGTCTGTCATCACTGTGCTTTGAGCCTAACCCGAACCACCGACACGGCTGCGCAGGACAAACGCCGTGCCGCATGGCACTGATAAAAAGAATCCTCATAGTATTTCATGCTTCCGGGCTCGCTTAGCCTTAACCCATGCAAACCCATCGCACCACTCTTGTCGCTGCCAGTGTGTTTACGGGTCTAGCTCTGGTTGTGCTCCCGGCTGTTGCGGCCAACGCTCACAACTATGCGGTTTCGACCGTCCCGGCCGCAGGGTCCACCCTCGCCCAACTACCGGCCGAATTTATCATCACCACCAATGAGGATCTCCTTGACCTCGGGGGTGCCAGCAAGGGGTTTGCCATCGAGATCATGGATGCGGCGGGCAAGTTCTATGGAAACGGCTGCGTCTCGGTGCATGGCGCGAGCATGGCCACCGCCGCCGCGGTCGGTACGCCTGGGCCCTACACCGTCATTTGGCAGGGGGTCTCAATCGACGGGCACATCGCCTCCGCGAAAATAACCTTCACCTGGCAGCCTTCGGCTCAAACGACACCCTCGGTCGGTTCAGCCACTCCCCCGGTCTGCGGCAAGGTCAACCCAGAGGCAACAACCGCATCCGCACCCGCAACGCCAACGGCGAGCACAACCGCAACAGGGCCCGCTGTGGTTGACCCCAGCGTGTCCACCGGTCCCCTGGACAGCTCGGCCGGGAGTGCGTCGGAGGATGCGGCGAAAAAGGAGGCCGCCCGCACCGCCGCCTCTGCCGACACGCTTCTCACCCTGACATCCATCGCCGCAGCGGCCCTGGTAATAGCCAGCGCGATCATTGTGTCCCGCCGCCGCACCGCTCGCAAACGTCTACTGGGCGCGCCGGAGGGTCATGCCCAGCGTTGACTCACGCAAAAAATGCCTGCCGAGTGAACTCGGCAGGCATTTTTTGCGATTTCGTTACTTGACCAACACCGGAAGGTTCTTGCGGGTCACCAGAACCTGGTCGATGAGACCGTACTCAACGGCTGTTGCCGCGCTCAAAATGTTGTCGCGGTCGATGTCCTTGTTCACCTGCTCCGGAGTGCGGTTCGAGTGCGCCGAAAGGGTTTCCTCCAGCCACGAGCGCATGCGTAAAATCTCGCGCGCCTGAATCTCAATGTCCGAGGCCTGGCCGCGACCGGCATCCCCGGTTGACGGCTGATGAATCAGAATGCGGGCGTTAGGCAGGGCCAGACGCTTGCCCGGCGTGCCAGCCGCCAACAGCACGGCGGCGGCGGAGGCTGCCTGCCCGAGGCAGACGGTCTGAATCTGCGGCCGAATGTACTGCATCGTGTCGTAAATGGCCGTCATCGCGGTGAATGAGCCACCGGGCGAGTTGATGTACATCACGATGTCGCGGTCGGGGTCCTGGCTCTCCAAAACGAGAAGCTGCGCCATCACGTCGTCGGCCGAGGCGTCATCGATCTGCACACCG
The DNA here is from genome assembly GCA_014377425.1 of Microbacteriaceae bacterium. Taxonomy (GTDB): domain Bacteria; phylum Actinomycetota; class Actinomycetes; order Actinomycetales; family Microbacteriaceae; genus Marisediminicola. The sequence goes on from JACMPQ010000018.1 coordinate 62,675, forward strand.
AGAAAGACGATGCGGTCTTCGAAAAGCTTCGCGTAGGGGTCTTGACGCTTATAGCCGTAGGCGGTGCGCTCTTCGAAGGTCGGGAGAATATAACGGGACTCGGCCGAGAGGCCAGAGGTACCGCCGAAGGATGAGATGTCCATGAGGGGTGCCTTACTTCTTGGAGGGTGCGTCGGGGGTGGTGGATCCGGCATCCGGGACAACATTGTCGTTCTCAGTGTCCACGGAGACGTCTTTCTCGGTGACCGCATCATCGGTGCCGCCACCACCGATAACCTCGGAGGCATATTCGCGCAGGTGGTCAACGAAGCCGTACTCCAAAGCCGACTTGGCATCAAACCAGTTATCGCGGTCGTTATCGATGAGGATCTGCTCCACCGACTTGCCAGTCTGCTCGGCCGTGAGCTCCGCCATCCGCTTCTTCATATCGAGGATGACGTGAGCCTGGGTTTGAATGTCGGCGCTGGTTCCGCCGAAGCCACCGGAGGGCTGATGCAACAGCACGCGAGCGTTCGGCGTGATGTAACGCTTGCCCTTGGTACCGGAAGAAAGGAGGAACTGGCCCATCGAGGCGGCGAGGCCAATACCGACGGTCACGATGTCGTTCGGAACAAAACGCATCGTGTCGTAAATTGCCATGCCCGCGGTGATCGAGCCACCGGGAGAGTTGATGTACAGGAAGATGTCGCGCTCGGCGTCTTCCGCTGCCAGAAGCAGAATCTTCGCACAAATCTCGTTGGCGTTGTCATCACGCACCTCTGATCCAAGCCAGATGATGCGGTCCTTGAGAAGTTGGTCGAAAATGCTGCTAACCAATGCCGGTTGGGCCATTGTCGCGCTCCGTTTCAGTTGTCGCTTGCTATGAACCTATCGGCAGTTTCCTGCAAGAACCGGGGTGTTCGCCCTCGGCAGATTGTGAGCGAAGCCACCCACAGAAATGGCCCGGAGCCAAAGCCCCGGGCCATCAGCCATCCAAAGAGAACTTCGGACGCTTGGCTGTCAGTTAGTGGTTATGACCTGCGTGGTCATCGTGGTCGTGACCTTCATGGTCGTCGCCCGCCGACGCTTCAACGAAGTCACCATCGCCGACGGTGGAGGCGGTGAAAGCGGAGATGTCCACGGCATTGCCGTCGGCATCAACAACGTTGGCCTTGCTCAGCACAACGGCCAATGCCTTGCCGCGCGCGACTTCACCGATCATTCCGGGGATCTGGCCGTTGGAGTCGAGCACCTTGACGAATTCGCCGGGCTCCATGTTGTACTGCGCGGCACCCTGGATCAGGTACTGGGTGAGCTCGTCCTGGCTGACTTTGATCTCTTCGACCTCGGCGATGGCGTCCAAGAGGATCTGGCTGCGGAAGGTCTTCTCGCTCGAGACGGTGACCTCGGCGCGGTGCTCGGCGTCTTCGAGGCGGTTCTCCTGCTCGAGGTGGCGGTTGACCTCGTCTTCGACCAGCTTCGCGGGAACGGGGATCTCGACGGATTCCAGCAGCTTGTCGACTACCTGGTCGCGAGCCTGTGCACCCTGGCCGAAGACCTTCGAGCGCGAAACCTGCGCCTCGATGTCTGCCTTGAGCTCATCGATGGTGTCGAACTGGCTGGCGATCTGGGCAAAGTCATCGTCGGCTGCGGGAAGCTCACGCTCTTTCACCGAGATGAGCGTCACCGTGATCTCGGCGGTCTCGCCCTCGTTCTCGCCGCCGAGAAGCTTCGACTCGAAAGTCGTGGTCTCTCCTGCGCTCAGGGCGTCGAGGGCTTCGTCGATGCCGTCGATGAGATCGCCGGAACCGATTTCGTAGGAAATGCTTTTCGCGGTGTCAACCTCGGTGCCACCGATGGTGGCGACGAGGTCAAGCTGGGCGAAGTCGCCGGAGCTTGCCGGACGGTCAACCGTGCTGAGCGTTCCAAACCGGGTGAGCAGGTTTTTGAGCTCGGCGTCGACCTCTTCGGCGTCGACCGTGATGTTGTCAACGGTCAGGGTAAGCCCGTCGTAGTTCGGCAGTTCGAATTCCGGGCGAACGTCGACCTCTACGACGACGATGAGGTCGCCGCTGAAGTCTTTGATGTTCGGCAATTCGGTGACGTCGGCTTCGGGACGACCCAGGGTGCGAATTTTCTCCGACTCAACCGCCTGGCGGTACACCTTGTCGAGGGCGTCGCTGACGGCGTGGTTCAAGACCTCGCCACGTCCGAGACGCTGGTCGATGATGGGTGCGGGTACCTTGCCCTTGCGGAAGCCCGGGATGTTGATCGACTCTGCGAGGTGCGCATAAGCGTGATCAATGCTGGGGCGCAGCTCTTCTGGGGTTACCGCAATGGTGAGCTTCACGCGCGTGGGGCTGAGCTTCTCGACCGTCGTCTTCACGATGGATTCTCCTGTGTTCGAACTTTGAGTGGTGGCACAGATTAGTTGCTGTCGTGCTGGTGTTCGGTCTGGCTGTGTCGGGCTGATTGTGTCGGGGCGACAGGATTCGAACCTGCGGCCTCCCGCTCCCAAAGCGGGCGCTCTACCAAGCTGAGCTACGCCCCGGATGCCGAGCAAGAAAAGTACTTTTCTCACGCCCAAAAAATGGCCTTGTCAAGTCTAGCCGACTTCATTCGCGGGGTGCCCGCATGATGCCAGGTGCAGCCGAGCCCGCTCGAATGAAGCCCAAACTGTGTATTAGTATTGCAACGCACCTGATGGCCTTGGCGGCCTTCGGGGACGTAGCTCAATGGTAGAGCCTCAGTTTTCCAAACTGATGGCGCGGGTTCGATTCCCGTCGTCCCCTCCGTTTCGTCCCTTCCGTTTCTTCCCCTCACATGTCGGTTCCTCCGGGCGCTTGGCGCATTCTGTTAGGCGCTGACCCTGCCCGAGTTCGCAGAACAGGCCCGGTTTTGCCTAGTTTTTGCACGGGACACCCGCAATTCAGGCCAAAAGGACGTTTCCCCTGATCGTGCCCAAATAGCGTCTGGTCATGACCTCGTTTCGCATCGCCGCTATCGTCGTGCTGCTGGGAGCCTCATTCAATGTGGCCTTCGTCTGC
>JACMPQ010000019.1 GCA_014377425.1 Microbacteriaceae bacterium
CTGTTCTGTGCCATTGCCACCCCGGCCGCAGACGTTTTCTCCATGTTCCTGCTGGCCATTCCGATGGTGTTTCTGTACTTCTGCGCCGTCGGTATCGCGTTCTGGCACGACCGGATTGCAGCGAAGCGAGCCGCCAAAATGCTTACCGAAGTCTTGGAGTCTCCTCCCGCATGACAAACCCGCTGACCCCCGCAGAACGATTCGCGGCATCAGCCACGATATGAACTGCCAGGTCAGATTCGAAGTTCAGACGGCAAAACGAAGCAAATGAGTCATCCCGCCAAAGCAACAACTTCTAGACAGGACGGTTGACGGTTTAGCTCCAAGCCTGCAGTCCAGCGCTTGCAGATACTTCCGTAATCTCGGTGTCGAAAACCCAAAGGGGTAACGAGACGTTCGCATAGGCAGACGTCGTTAGGAAAGGGTCCGAAGCCTCTTTCTCCTAAACCTTCAGCAGTCCCGTCCAACAATCGCTACGGAATCATCGTCCCGTGCTCGCGACGCAAAGGACGTCTAGTCCCTCTTGCCATGGCTATGAAATTAGCTGGGTGTGATGGTCACCCCGGGGTCGCTGCATTCAATGCAATCGTTTCGAAAAGGCGCCATTAATGGCGAGTGACATTAGATCAGTTTCAGGGTTGATTGTGACCTTCACGACCGCCACTGACACCGTTGTGAACTCTGATCTGAATCTAGTTTGGTGCGTGAGGGGTCGAAAGGGCGAGCCAGCCCACCGCCCTGTGACGGAAGACTGCCGGATCTAGGCGTGACGATCCTTCGGGGATCGCCCCCAGTAGCGGTACCTCTAGAGACTCGAAAAATTGGCGGTTGTCGAGCTCAATTTCAGACGGGTCGTTTGGCCATGATCCGATGATAATGCCCGCGACGCGGACACCACGATTCCGAAGTGCTTCTAATGTGAGTTCGGTGTGGTTGAGCGTGCCGAGCCCGCTTCGACAGACCACGATGGCCGCGGCATCGTTTCCGAACGACGCGGCAAGGTCGGCGAGCGTGTGATCGAACTGGTCAAGCCGCACGAGAACTCCGCCCGCGCCCTCGACGATAACCCGGTTGTGGATTTGGGTTAGTCGGTGGATGCGGTTTACATGTTCGCTGAGAGCAGGCAGAGTCGCAAATTCCCGAGCCGCGGCGGCGACGGGGGCCATCGGTGCCTTGAGCCGGATGCCCTCCGTGACGCAGCGGACGCCCGAGAGACGAGAGATTTCATCGATGTCACCCGGTTCGTCCGGCATGACGCCGGTCTGTGTGGGTTTGTCGATGGCTACGCTCAGGGTGCTTTTCGAAGGGCCCGGGAGCACCGCGAGGGCGCTCGCGATGGCTGCGGTAGCGATCGTTTTGCCCACATCCGTGTCGGTCCCGGTAACGAAGAGGATAGGGGTCTCGGTTACGGCGGTCATGCGGGCTCCAAAGTAGCCATGACCGTCGTCGGTGTCTGGAATGAAAGCAGACGAATCCACTTAGGTTCCGGCCCCGTGAACACGAGCGTGGGGAACGCACGCGCGGTCTCCTCAAGCACTGTGATGGTTTCAAGTTCCGCGAGTTTTGCACCAAGGCACCGATGGAGCCCATGGCCGAACGCGAGGGAGTAGGCGGTGGGCACGGCACCAGCCGGATGTTGCCCGCTGAGCTCAAGCAGAATCTCCGCCCCGGCAGGCAGATTCACTCCTCCCAGCAGGCTGTCCATGGCTGACACGCGCCGCCACGTATGGACGGACGACTCGGAGGCGAGCACCCCTCGCACGAACGCAGCTGCCGATGCTCCCTGCGAAAGCTCGTGCCACAGCGTCCTATTCTGGAGCGCGCGATAGAACGCAATGTTGATCAACTGCGCCGTCGTTTCCTGCCCAGCGATCACAAGGAAGTAGCCCAGGGAACAGATTTCGGGCGTACTCAGCCCTGCAGCGTGGAGCACGCCGAATAGCGAGTCGTCCCCCTTGCTTGCAATAACGGTCTCGCGGAGCCACCCATAGAATTCTGCGGCGCTGATGGCGAGCACGACTTGGCGTTCCTCGTCGGGCCATCCCCAGAATAATTCGAGCGAGTCCCGGCTCCATCGTTTGAGTAACATCAGGTCGGGACAGGCGAACCCTGTCAGCTCCTGCATAATCACCGGTGGGATGCGGCGGCCAATGATGTCCGCAAGGTCGATCGGTCCGCTCTCCAGCGCCTTTGCGGCAGCCTGGCAACGCTGTCGGGTCAGCGTTGTCACGCGAGGGCCGACCGCTTCGACCTTAGCGGGAGTGAAAAATGCAGCAACCATTTTTCGGACGGCGCGATGCCGATCGCCGGTCGCCGAGGCGAGCACCGGTGGCAGGGCAAAGCGTGCGCGGCTGAGCACGCGCAACGCCGTCGCGCTGAGGGGAACCACAGTCGTCAGGGCGTTCGTCGGCATGAACTCCTCGACACGGCGGAACACTTCCCGCACCTCGCCGGGATCGCGTACGACGTGATATTTCGTGGAAGGTGTGCTCTCGTCCGTTGGCCGCGCTGCCGCGGTCGCGGGCATCACGTTCCCTCCTGGAGCATCGAGGTCACGCGGGCAGTTGCCCAAAGCAGCCGGGCATCATCGGCGTCTGCGTGTGCCGTGAGTCTCAAACGAGAAATTCCATCCGGAACGCTTGGGGGGCGGAAACAGCCGACGAGAATGCCTTCGTCGCGCAGCCGCTCCGTCACTTTCACGGCAATGTCGGGCGATCCGACCCGGATCGACTGCACGGGCCCGGCTGCACGATCCACTTGGCAGGACGAGGCGATTAGGCTCGCGACGCGATGAAGTGCCTCCACTCGGGCAGGCTCGGCGAGGATGATACGGCAGCCCGCGACTGCTGCGGCCGCTGGCGCGGGAGCGAGCCCGGTGTCAAAAATGAAACTTCGGGCGGTGTTTACGAGATGCTCCCGCACCATCTCCGATCCCAGCACGACGCCGCCCTGAGCTCCTAACGCTTTGGAGAGCGTGGCGGTCACGACGACGTGTTCTGCTCCCGCGAGGCCCGCGGCATATACGCCTCCCCGCCCTGCTCCGAGAACTCCGACTCCGTGGGCCCCGTCCACGACGAGCAGGGCGTCGTGTGTGGTACAGAGCGCAGCGACCTCGAGAAGGTTTGGGGCATCTCCCAGCACGGAATATATGGATTCGATGACGACGATCGCTCGGGTCTGGGTTCGATGGGCCAACTGGTCGTTCAAGACGGTGAGGTTCGAGTGGGGGATCGTTGTGATCGGAGAGCGCGACAGACGGGCGGCGTCGACGAGGGAGGCGTGGATGTGGGCGTCGAGAAGGATGAGGGTGTCCGGTCCGCCGAGAGCGGTCAAGATGCCGAGGTTAGCGGCATAGCCGCTGGAGAAAACGAGTGCCGCGGGCTGACCGGTGAGTTCGGCTAGCGACCGTTCGAGGTCATTGTGGAGAGGAAGAGTGCCTGTCACAACGCGGGATGCACGCGCCCCCGTGCCGTAACGTTCGGTTGCCGCGATCGCGGCGGCCTTTAACCGCGAATCGGTCGACAGTCCGAGGTAGTCATTAGAGGCGAGATCAAGGGGACGATTCAATGCTCCCGATCCAGCATTCTCTTCCATGTCCGGGGTGATCCGGGTGGCACGCACAGTTCCGCGGCGGTTGCGCACCCGTGCCGCATCGATCAACCGGTCTCGCATTGTCGCCATTAGCCATGCACCTGGGCGATGGCTCCACCGATGGCTTCAGCAATGTTCGTGATCTCCTCGGCGCGGCTCACATAGGGCGGCATTGTGTAAACAAGATTGCGGAACGGCCTCAGCCACACTCCCCGTTCGAGCGCCGCCCGGGTGACTGCGACCACGTCGACCGGGCCGTCGAGTTCAACAACACCGACTGCGCCGAGGACGCGCACCTCTCGCACGAAACTGTACGCGGCGGCGGGTGCAAGCGCTGTGGTCAAAGCGGCATTAATCCGTGAGACTTGTGATTCCCAACCGGTCAACAATCCGAGCGATGCGCTTGCAACAGCACAGGCAAGCGGATTCGCCATGAACGTGGGACCGTGCAAGAGCACGCCCGGCGCTGATTGCCCAACCATCGTCGCCACCTCGGCTGTGCACAGCATCGCGGCGAGTGTGAGGTAGCCGCCGGTGAGCGCCTTCCCCACACACATCACATCGGGAGCTATGCCGGCCCATTCGGTCGCGAACAATTTGCCCGTTCGGCCGAAGCCGGTCGCGATCTCGTCAAAAATCAGCAAAATTCCCTGTTGGGTTGCTGCTCGCCGCAAAGCTTCTAGGCACTGTGGCGCGTATACATACATGCCTCCCGCCCCCTGCAGGATGGGTTCAACGATGATCCCGGCGATCTCGTCGCCGTGCCGGAGGATCGTTTCCTGCATCGCCTCCACCCAAGCATCGACGGCTATCTGATCGGTGACGAGCTGACCACCGATCTGGGTGGCTTGAGGTGGTCGCTGAAGAAACATCTGAGCTGGCACCAGGTTGGGGAATGCTGAGTGCATCCCGTCGATCGGGTCGCAGACGCTCATTGCCCCGACGGTGTCCCCGTGGTAGCCGCCCCGAAGCGCCAAGAATCGCTGGCGGCCGGGACGACCAGCAGAAGCTTGATATTGGACGGCCAGTTTGAGGGCGACCTCCACCGAAACGGATCCGGAATCAGCGAAGAACACATGCGCGAGCGGCTCGGGTGCGAGGCACACCAGTTGTTCTGCCAGTCGCACCGCGGGCTCGTGGGTAAGTCCGCCGAACATCACGTGGCTGAACTTACCAATCTGCTCCCGAAGCGCCTCGTCGAGGATGGGATTTCGATAGCCGTGGATGGCGCTCCACCAGGAACTCATTCCATCGACTACCTCGAAACGTGTGCCATCTTCCGCCCTGAGGTGCAATCGCACCCCGGATGCGCCGGTCACCTCGTAGGGCACCGGACCGTTGAGAGCTGCGTATGGGTGCCAGACCAAACCGCGGTCACGTTCCACAAGGGACCGTGCAGTCTCACGAGTCTTAGGCATTGGGGGCGATGTGCGTGCCGGCTCCCCGCTGGCGGAGAGTAACCCCAGAATGGTGCGCCGTACTGGGGGCGGCACCCAGCACCTCGAAGCCGGCGTCGGCAATCATCGCGAGATCTGCCTGAGCTTCCTGGCCTTCGCTGGTCAGATAATCGCCAAGAAAAAGTGAATTGGCGACCTGTAGCGCGAGCGGTTGAAGCGAGCGCAGGTGCATCTCGCGACCACCAGCCATCCGTAACTCGGTACTCGGGCAGGCAAAGCGGACCAACGCGAGAATACGCAGGCAGATACCGGGAGTGAGAAGCCAGGTGCCTTCAAGCGGCGTGCCATCAAACGGCATCAAGAAGTTCACCGGAATCGATTCGCTGCCAAGGTCGCGCAGCGCGAACACCGCATCGATCAGCTCGTCGTCGGACTCGCCCATACCCACGATCAGCCCGGAGCACGGCGAAAGTCCGGCATCTTTGGCCTGCCCAACCGTTCGCACTCGGTCTTCGTATTCGTGGGTCGTGCAGATGTCGGCATAGCGGGATTCGCTGGTATTGAGGTTGTGATTATAAGCGTCAACCCCGGCAGCCTTCAGCTTCTCGGCCTGACCATCCTTAAGAATACCGAGACAGGCGCACACCTCCACCTGCGGGTGCTCGTCTTTCAGACGGTCGACCATATCGGCAACCCGAGCGACGTCATGGTTGCTTGGTCCTTTGCCGCTGGCGACGAGGCAAACTCTGGATGCGCCCGCCCGAATCCCAACGGTCGCCTGCTCGACAGCCTCCTCCGGTTTCAGCCAGCTGTACTTCAATATCTGTGCCGCTGAACCCAGCCGCTGGGAACAATAATGGCAGTCCTCCGGGCATAGCCCGGATTTCAGGTTCACAAGGTAATTCACTTTGACCATGTTGCCGAAGTGAGCGCGGCGCAGCCGTGATCCAGCGGCCACCAAATCCATCAACTCGTCATCTTTGCTGCGAAGAATCGTGAGGGCGTCAGCGCGCGAGAGCGTACCGCCGTCTCGTTGCTGGGCGGCAATCATTTCAAATTTATTGAACACCGTTCAAGTATAAACTCAGGCCGGTAAGACCTTTACCCGGACCATGTCCGCAAAGGTGCATAAGGACCCACTCACCCCGAGGGAGGATTCACTTGGCACTGTCGCGGGAACAGATCATCGACGCCGCGATGACGATCTTGAGCAACTACGGCCTCGCCTCGCTGTCCATGCGCAACCTCGCTAAAAACCTCGGGGTGCAACCTGGAGCGCTGTACTGGCACGTCAAGAGCAAACAAGACCTCCTGGTATTAGTCGCCGAACGCATCCTCGCCACGACGCCGGCATGGATAGGCCGCGCGGAGGCGCATTCCGACCGGGCAGCCGCGCGCCAAGCTGCGCTGGATATTCGCACCGCATTGACGTCCGTAAAGGACGGAGCCGAGGTGGTATCTGTAGCCCAAGCCCTCAGCCCAAAGCAACTAGCGCCTCTGCAGCGATTACGTGACACGCTTCCCGCTAATCTCACCCTTCGGCAAGCCGAATGGGGCGTCCGAGCGCTCACTCACTACATCCTTGGCGCCGTGGCTGAGGAGCAGACTCACGCCGAACTGATCCTGGCGGGCGTAGCCGCCAACGAAGAATGGACCGCCGACACAACTGAAGCATTCATCTTCGGAGTTGACGCTCTCCTAAGCGGCCTCGACGCTCTTGCCCCGCTCCGCATCGTGATCGACCTCTCAACCGACACGCAAGCCGCCGATCTAATTCAATAGTTCGACTACACCTCAACAGCCGTTCGTCCGGGTGAGCACCCGCGGAAAAGTGCTCCGAATGTCGGAACGCCCGCATCCGCACGCCATACGCAGGCATATATAAGCAACGTTTAGTGGTCACGTCCCGTCGAGTAGTGGAGTTACTCGACACCGGGCCGGCCAGGTGTTTGCCTAAGGAGGCAGTAAGCACCAGGAGGATCGGTCACGTGTGGCTTCACCTGATGCAACCCCATTACTTGTGCGCAGATCATAATCATTATGTTGACAGTCCCGTTTTGAAGCCCTTCTCACCTGCCCGATACGGCTGAGCCGAAGGTGAGATTTCCCAACATGTGCGGGTTATGACTTCTACTAGACACGTTCCGCCGTTCTCTGCTTAGTGCGAAGTCGCGGACCGAATCAACGCAGAGGTCGCTCGCATCTCCTCCATCGCTCAGTCACGCTTGCCCGCAGCCGGTGTCTTCCTCGAGCGCCTGCAGAGTTTGGGGTTGCAAGTGTGATTTGGGCGGTGATAGCGCCTGTGATTTCGTGTTAACGATTGTTGTACTATTTCCAGGAAAATGATTTCTTCGACTCCGGGGCTGGCACCGTAGGAAATATCCGTTCGTTCAGATGTGGCGCAGCTAATGATCGGTTTAGGGGAAATGCCGAGCGCGAAATTTGTGGCGTACATCGGATCCGATACGGAAACTCGTGCTGTTCGTCAATGGGCGGACGGGGAGCGCAAACCGCCCGAGCAGGTTGTGCGTCGCCTTCGGTTGGCCTATCAAGCCGCGGGATTGCTGGCTGAACGAGATAACCCGCCGGTGATCCAGGTATGGCTGCAAGGAATGAATCTACCGTTGGAGGTCCACACTCCCGCCCGGGTACTTCGAGACAATCCTCCGGACGACGTCGGCACAAAGATCATGGCTGCCGCCCAGGCGTTCACCGCGACCAGCGCCGGATAGTGAGCACCCCACCCGACAACAAATTTTTGTCTGTCGTCGACACTGGCATTGTGTGGCATATCGACCACGCCCCGGACCCTTGGGCGTGGCCGGAATGGACGCGCGCGACCGCTGGGCGTTTCGATGGCCGCTGGAATGCCCTAAACGGGGAATGCCGAACGGTATCGGCCGGGGACGTCTAATCGGCATGTCTGGTGGAAGTTCTCGCTCAGTTTCGCCCCGACCCGACGCTGGTCTGGTGACGGCAATGAGCGGCATTGTCGAAGACGACGCGGACACCGCTTTGTATCCCACCAGCGAGGCCGGGACTATCGCCCCATCCTGGTTTCGGAACAGCATGTCTTGCAGGCGAAGCTCACCGGCTCTTGCGGTGACCGGGCGGCCAAGGCCAATCTGCTTGTCACCGCTCGACCGGACCTCGCAGCACAACTCGACCCACCAGACAACACTAGACACGACCTCTCGAAATTGACCGTCGGGTCGAAAGAACGGGCCGATTGGCTATGCGGGCGCTCCCACCACTACGAACAACGAATTGACCGGCGAACCACCAGAGGCGGCTGCGCCATCTGCCACAACCGCCGACTCGCCCAAGGTGTCAACGACGCCCAAATGGCTATCTCAAGCCAAAGTGGCCCCACCGGGACGGGGCCGATTCCAGCGAACGTCGCAACAGAGCGACACCCCCACCTCAAGGGCTTCGCCCGGCCGAACACCATCTTCCCCGGGACAGCGCAGCATTACTGGAAATGCCTCCGCCACGGACATGTGCACCGTCGAAGCTTTCCTAACCAGATACAGTCAAAAGGCTGCCCCGCCCGCAACCCAGAAAAACGAATCCTGAGCCTGTAGCCCAGCAACAAAATTTTCCCCGGAAGGCGGCCAGCGAGGGCTGGTCACCTTTTTGCGTTACAAAACAGTCCGGCCGTCGATGACACCGAAGAATCAGCGATACTTTTAATCTCAAGTCCGTGGATAAATTCCATCGATCACGCCCCTGTGCAATCCAATGATTTCCTGGTCTCGTCTGGGTCGAAAAGTCTCGAGTTGCCAGATAATCGACAGAGAACCAAGTGATGAATTGGAACCTTCGCCACTGCGCGAGACGCGGCCACGCAACCTACCTGCCGAATGAGCCGGAATTAGCTGGCCGTCTCACCGCCACTACCGCAGCAGGAATTGCGACCCGGTGTTTGCGCTGCGGAGACTTCATCATTGGCGAACCAGCCGGGAACGGTCCGGCAGCAAACGCCCCACACATCCCCCGCGGCAAAGCCCTGCGAGATCAACTGCTGATGCGATTGCTCTCTATTGAACGAGGCATTCGAGGCCTTCTTTTGGTTGCCGCCGCTGTGGCCGTCTGGCGTTTCCGCGGGGCGGAGCACAGCCTCAACCTGTTGCTGACGCAGGAGATGCCGGCGCTGCGACAACTCTGGGCAACCGCAGGACTCAACATCGATTCGTCGTATTTCATGCGGCAAGCGCATACGCTAATCACGGTCTCGCAATCGACGCTCACCCTCGTAACCACCGGTTTGCTGCTCTACGCCGGGGTGCAATTTGCTGAATCGGTCGGTTTATGGCTTGAGAAGGCGTGGGGTGAGTACCTCGCGGTTGTGGCGAGCAGCCTGTTCATCCCTCTAGAAATTTTTGAACTCGCTGACAAGCCGACCGCGGTGAAGGCCGTGGTGCTGGCCGTGAACATCGTCGTCGTCATCTGGCTGATTGTCTCGAAACGTCTTTTCGGTGTTCGCGGTGGGCAAGCTGCTCATCACGCGGCGCTGCAGACCGAGTCGATTCTGAACATGGAAAAGCTCGCGGCGTCCACCGCCGACCAATCGCAGCTACAGCCATAGCCGCGACCAAAACTCCGCCGTCACGCCTCAACATGATCAGGCAGAAGAGCCTGTCTCCCTCGAGCAATTTCTTACGCGTGACAGGTCCTTCGCGAAGGCCGTCTCGTCTTTACAATGAACCGCGGTTACCTGTAAAAATATTTATAGATATGTCAATCTGCGCACTCCGGGCATGAATACACATGCTCAGCTAATCGCGTCGGATGCCCCGATGCTCGGCTCGCACCGAACTTAGTCTTTAGGCGAATCGAGGGGAGGAGGGAGCGCACTTACGCATGTCGACGCTGTTCTCGACACATAGCTAGCCGCTGGAAAACCGGCTTGCATACTGGTCGCATGTAGCAGGCACGCAGCTAACGCCGGTGGCCATTGATCGGCGCCGTAACCCGGCCCTTCCCGCCGAAATAACTACCACCGCCATTCGTGCCACCCAGACAATCAATGGGTTTGGTGGCAGATGCGTCAACGGGCAGTGACGGTGAGCACCGGATTCCGTGGTGCAGCGGTGGCGTCAACCTGAAGCCCCACGGTCAGTGTCTGTCCGGGGATCACCTTCTGCCCCCAATCGACACCGGTGCAGGTGACCGTTTGACGCACGACAACGGTGCAGGAGATCCCCCACGCATTGACGACGCGGGTAACGGTCGAATCCGCCCAGCTGACTGTCCAATTGGACGCTCCGGTTGGGCTGGTCACCTGGAAGTTTGCGACATACCCAGCGTTCCAGGCGGAAGACAAAATCCACAGGGGCACCACTGATTTGGCTCCGCTCGGCGGCGTCACCGGCGGCGTCACCGGCGGCGTCACCGGCGGCGTCACCGGCGGCGTCACCGGCGGCGTCACCGGCGGCGTCACCGGCGGGGTCACCGGCGGGGTCACCGGCGGCGGAACTGTTGCCGTGCCGGTGAGGATCGGCGCCAAGGCCGCGAGCTTTTCGGATTGCGGTGTTACCCAGTCATCCTTCACAAGCCCGCCGGTGTCACCGGAGTTCGGGTTGAACGACCAGTAGGCGTAGGAGATCCCGGTCGTTTTCAGATAATTCACCATGGTGCTCAGCCATTGACGATCAGATGCCGTCTCAAGCTTTGTGCCGAACTCCCCAAGGAGAACCGGGGCGATGCCCTGCTTTTGGATGTACCCCCAGTTTGCGTCCCACACGGCGGGAAGGTTTGCCGGGTAGTCCGCTGCGGCGAACCATTTTTGCGGGTAGATCGATGCCGGGTAGTCGTGTGGGGAATACACGACCTGATTGGGAACGGTGAGGGTTACCGGACGCGCACTGACCCCCTGCAAACCGCCTCCCCACCAGGTGGGCAAGCCGTTCGGCTGGTTTTCGACACCCTCCACGATGATCAGAAGCTTTGGATTTACGGCGAGCACGGCATTGCCGGCACGGGTTGCCGCTGCAGCCCAGTCACGTGTCGGGTCTCCGCAGCCCCAGCAGGCTGAGCCATGCGGCTCGTTGTGGAGATCGAACCCAATGACGTTTGCGTCCGCCTTATACCGCGCAGCGAGGGCTCGCCAGTCGCTGATCCAGGTGCTCTCCGGATAACGGGCCGTGTACCAGAGCTCGGATTGCGATCCGGAATCTGGGCGGTGGCGGTCGAGCACCACGTTCAGCCCGTACGACTTAGCGCGGGAGACGACGGCATCCATGACCTGCTGCGGGGTAAGCCCGGTGAGGGTTGGATTCAGCCCGAAGTTGATGCTGTTGGTGCTGGGGGAGGCCAGACACTCGTTGGAGAATGGCAGGCGAATGGTGTTAAACCCCATCGATTGAATCTGTGCCAAGCCGGCGTCAAGGCTGATAGTCCAAAGCCCATGGGGTGCGCAGTTCGACGTTTCTAAGCCGAACCACGAGGCGGCTTTGACTGTGTAGCTCGCGCCGGATCCGGTTCGAAGAACGGCACCGTCGGCGTGAAGGAAACCGAGTGTTGCAGCGGACGTTGCTGCGGGTATCGCTACGGCGGCCTTCGATAGGGCCGGTGGCACCGCTTCTGCTTGCCAAGCATTCCCACTGAGAGATGCGATTAATATCGCGCTGAAACACGCGACAGAAAGTTTGGAAGCCCTCGACCATGCGGAGGTGGGGTGGGTGCTTTTAGAAAAAAATGTTGCGGGCATTTTCGCTCTTCCGCTCAGACGACTACTTTGAGCCGCTTTCATATTCTTCTCGCTCCCGGCGTCAAAGGCGAGAAAAATCTCGATCCATCAGCCAAGGTCGCGGCAGCCCGGCACGCCACCATCAGCGCGGCTGTCTAGGCTGAGCGGCATGGCCACAGTCATCTTGGTACGACACGGACGCACCACCGCGAACGTCGCTGGCATTCTCGCCGGTCGGGCGATCGGCGTGCAGCTCGACGACGTTGGCCAAGAGCAGGCGAAAAGAACCGCAGAACGACTGGCCGCGGTTTCCTTCGTCGGTGTGGTTTCCAGCCCGCTGGAACGCTGCCGACAAACCGCCCGTCTGATCCTCGACCACCAGAGCCCAACCCTGACCGGCACGGCTGAAGCGGGTGAAACGGCCGCCGCGGCAAATGCGACTGGCACACACAATCCGCTTCACGCAGTCGACGCGGTTGAGGATGACATCACCGAATGCGACTACGGCCAGTGGCAGGGGCTCGCCCTGAGCGAGCTCGTCAAAGAACCACTTTGGTCGGTGGTTCAGGGTCGGCCCTCGGAGGTCGTCTTTCCAGGCGGGGAATCGATGCAGGCAATGCAGTCACGAGCGGTGGCCGCAATCCGCCGACTCGACGCAAAATTTGAGGCCGAACACGGCCCGAACGCCGTTTGGGTGGCGGTGAGTCACGGCGATGTGATCAAGTCGATCCTCGCCGACGCCCTCGGCATGCACCTCGATCACTTTCAACGCATCAGCGTGAACCCGGCGTCGGTATCGATTGTGCGCTACCGATCCGAGCAGCCGCATGTTGCGGCGATGAACACCGACGCCGGCGATCTGTCGTGGCTACGCACCGTGGCCGCAGAGCCGCAGCTCGGTGGTGGGGCGGGCCATCAGGCAGCGGGCCATCAGGCAGCGGCCACATCCGGCTCCTAAAATAAAGTCATGCCCACACACGTTCATGAGTTTGCCTGGCCGGATCGCGTCGTAGTCGGCACCGTCGGCAACCCGGGCTCGCGCACCTTTTATCTGCAGGTGCGCAGCGGTGCCCGATGCCTGAGCGTGGCGATGGAAAAAGGGCAGTCTGCGCTTCTCGCCGAAAAGGTTGACGAAATTCTTGATGAGCTCATGACCACCGAGGGCAACCCGTTTAGCATTCCGACCGCAACTCCGGTCGAACTGGTGGACAACGACCCGCTCGAGCAACCGGTGGTGGAGCAGTTTCGTAGCGGAGCGATGAGCTTGGGTTGGGACCCCTCGACGGCTCAGCTCGTGATCGAGATCTTTCCGGTGATCGACGAGGAACTGCTCGAGGGCGACTCAAATAACGTGGAAACCTCCGAGCCCGAAGAGGTGCTGCTCGTGCGCATCCCGGTGGGTACCTCGCGCGCCTTTGCCAAAAGAACCCGGGAAATTGTAGGGGCGGGGCGTGCCATTTGCCCGTTCTGCGGTAACCCGATGGAAACCACCGGACACGAGTGCACCCTGCCCGCCGGTCTCTGATGCCACCGGACCTGCTCGACGGCGAACTCGAACTCACCGGCCGCATCCGATCAGCGTCAAACGCCTCCTTCGTGGGCAGCATCGGCGACGTGTTGGTGATCTACAAACCCGAATCTGGGGAGCGCCCGCTCTGGGACTTTCCTGACGCGAATCTTGCCCACCGCGAAGCCGCGGCCTACCTCGTGTCGGAATCGTTCGGATGGGATGTCGTGCCCCACACCTGGCTGCGAGACGGCCCGCACGGACGGGGGATGGTGCAGCTCTGGCAGGAACCGGACCCGGACCAGGATGCCGTGGAATTGATCGTGGAAACGGAGATGCCGGATGTTGGTTGGCGCCACGTTCTCGACGGCCGCGACGAATACAACCGTCCGGTATCACTCATCCATGAAGACTCCGAGGCCCTTCGACGAATGGCAGTGTTCGACATTGTCGTCAACAACGCCGACCGCAAAGGCGACCATATTTTGGCCATGGAGGATGGTCGCCGCCACGGGGTCGACCACGGCCTGACCTTCCATGTGCAGCACAAACTGCGCACGGTGCTGTGGGGATGGCTGGGCGAATCGCTCAACGCGGAGGAACTGGCAGGTCTGGATCGGGTATGTGCCGCGCTCGACGGCGAACTTGGGGAGCGCCTCGCCGAACTCCTCGAAGCGGCCGAGATTGCCGCGTTGGCGTCACGCTGCAAGCGGCTGCGCGCCGAGGGTCGATTTCCGGCGCCGCGCGGCCAGATGCCTGCAACCCCGTGGCCGCTGTTTTAGGGCTGAAGCTGTTTTTGGGCTGAAGCTGTTTTAGGGCGAACGTAGTTTTAGGGCGAACACTGTGTCGCAGCTAGACCTGAACCCGCATCGCGACCGCGCGTACCGGGGCGCCATCCGCTGCTTCGAATGAAATCGGCAGAAGCGACACCAGGGGGTTCGGGAAATCAATCGCCTGCAGGTTGGTGAGGTTTTCGCTGATAACGCCCGCGACATCAGCGATGAGGTGGTGCACGGGAAATCCCTCACCAGGGTGGTCGTCATCGGGAGTTTCGTCAATGTTGAGGGCGTCGATTCCGAACGTTCGGACTCCGAGTGCAATGAGACGGGCGCAGGCATCGGCGTCGAGAAACGGATTGTTGAAGTAGTTCTCGGTTCCGTAGTGGGCGCTCCAGCCGGTGTGCAAGAGAACGATTACGCCGGGTAGTAGTTGGTCTTCGAGGCCGACAAAGTAGTCCCAGGTGATTCGCCCGCGGATGCCTGCGGCGCGAGCATCCACGACAACGCCGGTACCCACGAAACGCGCAAGCGGCAGCTCATCCAACTTCGCTGCCGACTCGTCAAAGTGATACGGCGCGTCAACGTGGGTGCCGGTTTGTGACCCCATGCTTACGGCCAAAATGTTGAACCCGTCGCGCGCGATTGTGCTGTGCGGCTGAAGCCGAGCAACCGGATCTTCGGGATACACCTGCGTGTTGGCGTTCACAACCACAGACAGATCCACAATCGCTTGTATCCTCATAGTCACTAACTGTTGCATACCGGGCAACTTAGCGTCGGATTTTAGGCGAACCGGGTACATGAATCACTCCCCCAACCGAGAGTAAAAACTATGACAACCAACAGAGCCGTTGCCGAAGAACTAGAAGTGGTGGCGGTCAACGCGCGCCCGAAGGTCACCGACATCGAGGTGCACGGGGTCGACACCATTCCGGATGCCGACCGCACCTCCAACTGGTTCGACCTGCTGCGCATCCAATTCGGTGGGGCCAACACCTTCGCGACCGTACTGCTCGGAACCTTCCCGATCGTTTTGGGCCTCTCGTTCTGGCAGGCCGTGCTGGCCACCGTCTCGGGTGTACTGCTCGGCACAGTGTTTCTTATGCCGATGGGTCTGTTCGGGCCGAAAACCGGAACCAACAACGCCGTTTCCTCGGCCGCCTTCTTCGGCGTCCGCGGACGCATCGTGGGTTCGTTCCTCTCCCTCCTTACCGCCATCGCGTTCTACTCCATCTCGGTATGGGTTAGCGGGGATGCATTGGTGGGCGCGCTCACCCGCCTCGGCGGCATCCCGGACTCCCTGGGGCTGCGCACCGTGGTCTACGGCATCATCGGCATCATCGTGATCGTCGTGGTGGTCTACGGATTCCAGTTCATGCTTTTAGTGAACAAGACCGCGGTCATTGCCAACACCCTGCTGATTCTGCTCGCCATCGTGGCCTTTAGCGGCACCTTCGATCCCTCCTACAACCCGGGACCTGCCGGATTCGCGCTCGGTGGCTTCTGGGCGACCTTTGTTGCTTCGGCGCTCATCGTGGCCTCGAACCCGATCTCCTTCGGTGCCTTTCTCGGCGACTGGTCGCGCTACATTCCGCGCAACACCCCCAAGCGCAAGCTGCTCGCCGCAACCCTCTTCGGCCAGCTGCTGACGCTAATCCCGTTCCTGTTTGGCGTGGCAACCGCAACAATCGTTGCCGGCAAAGCCGACTACGTGGTGGCCCTCATTCAGGCCTCACCCATCTGGTACGCGGTGCTTCTGATGGTGGTGGCCTTCATCGGCGGACTCTCCACCGGCACCACCTCGCTCTACGGAACCGGCCTCGACTTCTCCTCGGTGTTCCCGCGCTTCAGCCGAGTGCAGGCCACCATCGGTATCGGCATCGTGGCGTTCCTATTCATCCTCACCGGACGAATCTTCTTCGACCTGCTCGGCGCGGTCAACGCATTCGTGGGCGCGATCATCGTGACCACCACTCCCTGGATGGTCATTATGACGATCGGCTATATCGTTCGCCGCGGAAGCTTCAACTCGCGTGACCTACAGGTGTTCAACCGCGGCGAGATCGGCGGCGTCTATTGGTTTGCCAACGGCGTCAACTGGCGTGGGATGGTGGCATGGATCGCCTCCGCCGCAATCGGGCTTCTCTTTGCCAATTACCCGCCCATCATCGTGGGGCCGTTCATCAATGCCGGCGGAGGAATCGACCTCAGCCTTGCCGTCGCCGTTATTTCCGGCGCGGTGCTGTACCTCGGTGCGCTTTTACTGTTCCCCGAACCGCGTTACGCGTTCGGTGCGCGCGGCGCCCTCGGCGTACCGACCCGGGCCGGCGAGCCGCCGGTGATCGAAGCCGACCACGCCTCGGGAGCCGCTCGGGCAGCCGCCCGACGCTCGGGCTAAACCCCAACCACCACCAGCGATAGCGTCGCGGGCCCACCCCCCTTTCGGGCGGGCCCGCGGCTCAGTTAAGTCCGACGTTCCCTCCGGTGAGAACTGGCTCCTTCTTAATGAGCCATACTTATGATTTACGGAGTCCGGGGCGGGGGGGGCAATGACGGTTTCGCGCGCGACACGGCCGCGACTTCTCTCCGAGGATGACCTACTCTCGCGCTTCAACTCTGGGGACCGAGTAGCGTACGCGGAGCTGTGGCGGCGGCATGCTCGCTGTGGAATAACCGCCGCGCACTCCTTCACCGGGGTGAGCGACGCCGAAGACGTGGTGGCGGAGGCTTTTACCCGAATTTTTCAGGCGGCGCAGTCGGGCCTCGGAACCATCGGCGCCTTTCGCCCGTACCTCTACGCCACCATCCGAAATGTCGCCCTGCAAAACGCAGCCCGCGACCAACCCGTTATCGACGTGGACCTCACCACTATTCCGGCCGTGGAAATTGACCCCGAGGCAGTACTCGACAACTCGCTAATTTCCTCCGCCTTTCGTTCTCTTCCGGAACGCTGGCAGACCGTGCTCTGGTACATCGAGGTAGAGAAGCTGAGTACCCGCGAAGCTGGAGAATTGCTCGGAATCAAGGCCAACGCCGTTGCCGCCCTGGCCTTTCGTGCGCGCGGGGCGCTGCGCAGTGCCTGGCTACAAACCCACGTTGGGGAAACCCGATTTACCGGAGAGCACCGGGAAATCCTGGCGCTGCTCGGTGACTACTCACGCGGTGCCGCCACTACTCGCGATCACAAAAAAGTTACCGCCCACCTTGCCACCTGTGCACCTTGCTCAAGTATTTCTTCCGAAGTGGATTATGCCGCCGGGCGGATCGCTGTAGCGCTCCTCATTCTCGTGCTGGGGGGAACCGCCGCCGCAACTTTCGCGAACGCGGCTGCCGCCGCCGGAAACGCATCCGCTCTGACCGCCGGCGCGATCCTGCCGCCGGTGCCCGATTTCGGCTCGCTCATTGGTGCCGCCGCCCACGGTGGTGCGGTCCCCGGTGGTGCAGTCGGAACATCGACATCTACCGGAGCCGGTGCCCCATCCGCAGGCGCAGGCGGCACTGCTAGCGGCGCGGCAGCGGGCGCGGCAGCGGGCACGGCAGCGGGCGCGGCAGCGGGCACGGCAGCGGGCACGGCAGCGGGCACGGCAGCGGGCAGCGCTGCCGCAACCGCCGTCGCGGCCACCGGAGCGAACTTCGCGCTCATTGGGCTTATTACCGGCAGTTTGGTGATTGTCGGCGGGGCGGGCGCGGCAATTACCGTGGCCAATCAACCGACGGCCAGCATCGGATCACTGTCCGCTACGAAGCCATTCACGAAAATTGACAGGCAACCGCAGACGTTCACCCGATCTTCGCCTGACACTATTCCGGGCGCACACGCTGAACCGGCTGCCCCGATTCCGCCAATCGTGGTTCGAGAAAATGCAACCGTGCGGTCGGTGCCGCCAGGGCAGGCCACTCAGCGTGCCTCCGGCGCAACCCATTTTTCGGCCTCCAATGCACCCCATCCGACTCCGATCGCGCCTGTGCCAACCGTTCCTCCAGTGCCGCCAGCTCCACCTGTACCGCCGCGTCCACCTGTCCCACCGCAGGTCGTCTCAGCAGTGCCGGTTGTCACGGATCCACTCCACGACGGCGACTTTAGCCCGGTGTCAGTAGTCGTTGTTAATGGAATAGGCCACCCCGGGGATAAAATCATCGGAATCAGCGACGCGGTAACCACCGGCGACACCGCAGCCGCGCGCTCCTCCGACGCCGTCACCCCCAACATTGCGGTCATCGCTCAAAGCAGCAACAACAACGTCACCGTTGCTCCCGATGGCACGTGGAGTTGGGAGAGCATCCCGCTGTCCGATGGATCGCACACTCTCAGTTTTCGCCAGCAGGGAGCGGGCGAAGCCGCCTCCGCCGCAGTGACCCGCTTGGTAACCGTCGACACCATGCCTCCGGCGGCTCCGGTCGTCGATCACAGTTGGTCAAACACCGATATCATTGCACCGACGTTCTCCGGCACCGCGGAACCTGGAAACATCATTAATGTTAGCGACGACGCCGGGCACACCCTGAAGAGCGCCACCGCAGACTCTCGAGGGCGGTGGACGAGCGGTACCGTGCCCGGCTTCACCCCCGGGACGATCGCCCTCCACGTCAGCCAAACGGATTTGGCCGGCCACCGCTCCCCCTCGACTACCGTTGGGCCGTTCGAGTTCATCCCCACAATCACTCCCTCCACCCAGATATTCCTCGGGTCCCCCCTGAGCTTCATCGTGGCGGGCTGGCCCGACAGCACAATAGAAATGAGGGCCGCGGGCCAAGAAAATGAAACATTCGTACTTGATTCGCGGGGTCTCATTACTCTCACCTTTACTGCGGATAGCGTTCTTACACCAGGTGATTTCAGCTGTTTTTTGAGTTACGAGGGCCAGACAGCCTCTGTCACTCTCACCGCACGGGTGCCTCAGAATTTCCCCGCCCTCGGCGCGTTCAAGGCTGGATTTCCGGGGCATGAAATCGTGCGTTGGAACACCGGGGGTCGCAGCACTCCGTCTCTTTACAGCCCTAGGATTACTACGCGTCTCGCCGACTTGCGTTTCGCTTCTTCTCCCCCAACGGCGACAGGTCGTCAGGACACCCCATGAATGCTCGCGTGGCCCGATTCTTCGTCTCCGCCTTGCTCACCATGGGACTGGCAGTCGGTATCGCCCTCGACAGCGTTCCTACCACTGAGGTTTTAAGCGCCAACGCGGTCACGGCCAATGCGTCGACACAGGCATCCGCTGAGGCAGCGGCCGTTGCTCCGATGGGAGCCGCTTCGAGCACCGACACCGACAGCACCGCTTCGACGACGAAAATGAAAAGCTATCCCGCGTCAGCGTTCACGGCCGCCGCTGGCCAGCTTCCCGCCGAGCTTTCCACCGCAATCAAACGTGACCTCGGCTCCAACGGCGCAAAATATCTCGCCCGGAGCGCAGCCGCCATCGACGCCGTTGCGGTAGTGCGCACTTTAAAAGCAGCCGGGGTCGGGGTGCTCGGAGCGCGACTGGCGGCGACAAAACTCGTAGTCAATGTGGCGCGCCCTGCAGACGCAGCGGCGGTCATCCGGGCCGGAGCCATTGCGGTGATCGGAGCTCCCGCCGCGATCAACCTCCACGGCGCCGTCTTCACCGCCGCCAGCACCCCCGCGCTCCTCAGCGGATCTGGGTACGTCTTTGCCACCAGCGGGTCAACCGGATATGCCCAATGTTCCGTGGGCTTCAACGGCTATGAAACGGGTTCCGGGTCTGCCCAATTCGCGACCGCCGGACACTGCGTCGTGGGGATGGACGCCACCCAACCCGTCAATGCCCTCACGCAGACCGCTCCCGGGGTCAACGGCAGCCTCGGTGACGTAATTGGAACCGGAATTTCTTCCTCGGGGCAATTCGGATCCGGTTATGACGCCGGCCTCGTAGCGGTTGCCGAGGGTAATACGACTCCGCTCTCCTCGGCAGTGACCTGGGGTGGCGGCGCTCAAAGTCCGACAGCGTCGGCACCGCTGCCAATCACCTCGATTTCCTCCGCAATCGTTGACGGAGACCTGTGCAAGTCGGGCAGCCGCACCGGATGGACTTGCGGAACCATCGAAGCCGTAGACCAGTCCGTGTCGGTCTCGGGGAATGACGTCAACTCGATTATTGCGTCCACCTGCGCGCTGCCCGGGGACTCTGGCGGTTCCGCTTTGGCAGGCCAGACCGCGGTGGGAGTCACCTCATCGACCTCGAACGCGAGCGTCTGCGACGCCAACAGCTTCAGCACGTACTTTCCGATGATTTCGGATGCCGGCGGGGCAAGCGTCGCCGCGAAATACTCCACCGCTTGGGAAGCCCAGGTAACCGTCGCCACCCCCGTCATTGGAGCGGCGACCGGTGGCACCACCGCGGCACCTGGAACCATCACAGGAACCCTGGGTGGGGCATCCGCAACAAGCAAGGTGCGGATCTTTCTCGACGGTAGCAGCACTCCCGCCGTGATTGTCGCCGCCAACACTGGAAACTGGTCGGCGCAACTGCCGAGCATGTCGGCGGGCAGCCACACCTTCACGGCCGTTGGCTCCTGGGGCGTCTGGTCTCGGTCGATCGCGGCCACCGGCACCGTGAACATCGCAATGGCGGGACCATTTCAGCCGGTCTATCGCTTTTGGAGCGCCACCTTCTCCAGCCACTTTTACACGATTAGCACCGTTGAGCGGGACGCCGTGATTGCCCGCTATCCGGGAATCTGGGCCTATGAAGGTCCTGTCTACCAGGCCTTCAC
Source organism: Microbacteriaceae bacterium (assembly GCA_014377425.1). GTDB lineage: Bacteria > Actinomycetota > Actinomycetes > Actinomycetales > Microbacteriaceae > Marisediminicola. Next base: position 20,698 of record JACMPQ010000019.1, read on the forward strand.
GACCCAAGTTGCCGGCAGCGTACCCCTTTACCGTTTCTGGAGCGACACCCTCAAGGGTCATTTCTACACCGCTGATGAGGCCGAAAAAAATCAGGTGATCGCCCGCTGGCCGGGCATCTGGCACTACGAGGCCGTGGCTTATTACGTGTACCCGCTGGACACCACCGAGCCGAACACCGAAACAGTTGCCCGGTTTTGGAGCCCGGTGTTTCATCATCACTTCTACTCGGCCAACCCCGCCGAGATTGACCAGGTGAAGACCCGTTACCCCACTGTGTGGAGCTGGGAGGGCCCGCGCTTCCGGGTGCCGACGCAATCGACGCCTCAATAGCAGTACCCGCTGTTGCCCTCCCCACTGCGGTAGGCACCCTGGACGCTAGCTGAGGGATGCCGACGCCGGTAGTTACCCGCCGTAGGCCGTAACTCCGGGCACCGAGACCCACACGGGGTTTCCGGCCGCGTCGAAGCCGGCGATGTTGGTGGCGCTGGTTGCACTAATTGTGCGGCTTCGTGTAATGGTCTGCTGGTTGACGCCATAAGTCGCCTGCAACGAGACGGTGTTCGTGCCACTGGCACCAGACCCCACGGTGACAGACACGCAGGTATTCAGGGAGCTGTAGCAGACGGCGCCCGCCGGCGACACTCCGCTGGCAGCATCCATTTGCGAGACGTACTCTCCGAAACGCTGCTCAATTGCATCGGTCATTGCCAGGCTGCGGTTGACCGCGGTGAGATTGACGACCACCGAAACCGCGAGGTTCGCCAGAGCCGCTCCGATAATCACAGATGACGCCAAAAAGATCATCGCGACCGCGGAATTGCCCCGCTCGGAAGTGACCACACCTGCTGCCGACCGCCTACTCACGGTGCCACATAATTCATGGGGGCATTTGGAGAGGTCGTCGAAGTCGTTTGCGTCGCGACTGATTGCGCAACGATCAGCGGATTATTGCTCCGCATTGAGGCGTTCGTGGCGGTAACCAAACTGATGAGAGCTACCGCTGTTGCCGTCCAATCGGCCTCTGAAATACTCGTCGGACGCGTTACGGCAGTGTCGAGGTGAGGCGAACCGGCGGTGTAGACAATGGACCGTCCGCCGATGTTCGAGAAGACGAAAGCGCTCAACGGTTTTGCGTCGGAGATGAGGTCAGTTGTCGCCGTCCCGCTTGCAGCACCAGAGCAACCCGCAGAGCTCACGGGTCCGGGGAATGTTCTGGTCA
>JACMPQ010000020.1 GCA_014377425.1 Microbacteriaceae bacterium
CCAGGGCAAGAATGGTGCCGCCGGTAAACGCGGCATGGGAGAAAAGGTGCGGGGAAACCAGCGGTGAGGAGCCGCGGCGAGCGAGGGAGATTTCCCAAAACGCAAAGAGCACCAGCAGGATTACGCCCGCGATGAGGGAGAGATAGGTCCATAACGGCCAGCCCTGATCCTGGCCCTGAATTAGGGGAACCAGGATGGCCACGAGGCTCCCGGCAAGCAGCACGAGACCCACAAAGTCCATGGCGGCTTTCTTGCCGGCAATGATTTTCGGAATCACAACCACGGCCACCACGAGCGCAATGACGCCGATCGGGATATTCACAAAGAAGATGTAGCGCCACCCGGTTTTTTCGCCGATCGCCTGAATGAGCAGGCCACCCACCACCGGCCCGAGCGCGGTGGAGACACCCAGAACGGTGCCGAGAATCGCGAACGCCTTGCCGCGCTTCAGCGGCGGAAAAAGCAGTTGAATGAAGGCGGTAACCGCGGGAAAGAAAATTCCACCGCCGAGACCCTGCACGATGCGCGCGATGATGAGCTGGGTGGAGTCTTGCGACAGCCCGGCGAAGAGACTGGCCAGGGTGAAGATGGCGAGCCCGGTGATAAATACCCACCTGTGACCGAAGCGATCGCCCACACGCCCGGCCGGGATGAGGGCGAGCCCGAAGGCAAGGGCATAGCCGGAGATAATCCAGGCGAGGGTTGCCTCCCCGGCGTTGATGCTGTCGCGCAGGGTGGGCAGCGCCACATTCACGATGGTGGTGTCAAGAAGCGCCATGAACATGCCGATAAGCAGCACGGCGAGCGCCGCCCACGCGCGCTTGTCGCTTACGCCGGGGGGTGCCGTCCACGCGGGCGGGCCACCTGCGGTCTTGGTTTCGGTAGACATGGGTGATGGCCTTTCCTGGCAAGGTGCCGCCGGGTGTCGGCGAAGAACTGTGGAGCGTCCCGGGGATGCCACTGGTAATGGTCGCAGCGAATGGTGACAGTTCGGCTGCCGCTCGTTTACGCAGCGTCCCTTTCGCAAAAAGAACGTTCATTCTTTATAGTGGAGGGGAAGGGGAGGGTTGTCAAAATGATCAGCACAGTCGCGGTGATTTCATGCCGAAAGTGACCGAGGAATACCGCGTTAGCAAGCGTGCTGAAATTACCTCCGCCGCCATGCGCGCGTTTCGGCGCAAAGGTTTTCACGCGACATCCATGGCCGACATCATCACCGAGTCGGGGCTGTCTGCTGGCGCCATCTACGGCCACTTCGGAGGAAAAAACGACATCGTTCTCGAAGTTGCCAGCAGAGTGATCGACGCCCGGATCGGCAAAGTAGAGGAGCTCTCCTCGGCACGCCCCCTGCCGGCACCGGCGGAATTACTGCGGCTGTTGGCATCCGGACTCGCTCACGACCTCGGAAGACCCGCAATGCTCGTGCAACTGTGGGGTGAGGCCGTGACCGAGCCGGCCCTGCGCGCTCTCTGGGGCCTACTCGTCGGAAGGCTACGCGCCGCCTACTGCTCGTATCTTTCGCTGTGGCACCAGAGTGAACATGGCGCAACGGTGGCCGACGCCGACCGGCTCGCCGCCGAGCAGGTCGTACTGTTTCTCTCCTGCGCGCAGGGCTACATCTTGCAGTCAGCCCTCGTTACGGAGTTTGACGGCGAGGCGTTTTTGCGAAGCATGGAGCTGCACCTGCCGCGCTAGCCTGCCGTGCCCGTCATCTCCCCGGTGGCGGGAACCGAGCCCGTCGGCCCGTACCGCAACAGCACGGTTCCACTCCCCGAGACGACCGGTGGCGCGAGCAATCGCAGGGCAGTCGGCGGCCCGTCGACACCGAACAGTCGCTTGCCTGAGCCGAGCACGATCGGGTACACCCAAAGATTCAGCTGGTCGAACAGATTGTCGGCAATCAGGGTACGGGCAAAATCGATGCTGCCGATCACGTGGATGTCTTGGTGACGCTTGCGCAGAGCTGCAACCCCAGCTGCGACATCTGACCCGAGCAGATACAAGTCTTTCCAACTCAGCGAGGGCTCCCCACGAGAGGCCACGTATTTGGGAATCACATCAAACGCCCGCGCGATTTCGGCGTCGGGACCGTCACGCTGCCCAGGCCAGTACTCGGCAAAAATGTCGTAGGTGCGCCGACCCAGCAACAGGGCATCCATCGACCGGATGCCCGCCATGATTTGCTGCCCGTCGGCATCGTAGATCAGCGGCACCTGCCAACCTCCGAAGGCAAACCCGTCGGTGGTGTCTTCGTCGGGTCCGCCCGGGGCCTGAGACACGCCGTCGAGGGTAGTAAAGAGGTCAATCTGAATTCGGCCCACCACGGTGGCCCCTTTCAGTGACGGCTGGTTCAGAGCGATCAGGTGCGCACCGGTCAACAGACGCGTGGCTTCCAAAATTCTGCGTCAGCCGCCTCACCGTGTCAACATTCGCAGATGAGCTTTCGCGCCTCCGAGCTATTCGATCACCCCACCACCGAACCCCCCGCGGGCGCGGTCTTCGGCCCTGTGACCGCCGAATCAATCACCGCCGGCTGGTGGGATGCCATCGAACCGGTGCGGTCGCGCATCGACGTGCTCCCGTTCGTGCGGGGGCTCGGCGACGGAACGCTTGACCTCCCGACCTTCGGCACCTACCTGGTTCAAGACGCCCTTTACCTGCGCGACTACTCACGAGTGCTTGCCCGTGCCAGCCAATTGGCACCCACCACGGGCGAACAGGCGTTCTGGGCAGACTGCGCAAGCGGGGCGATCACGGCCGAGATGGAGCTGCACCGCACCTGGATTGCCGCCCACGTCGTCGTGGGCGCCGAAGCCGAGCCGGTCGCGGCAACCACCGCCTACCTCAACCATCTTCTCGCCACCACCGTCAGCGCACCGTACGAAGTCGTTATTGCAGCCCTTTTGCCCTGCTTTTGGATTTACCAAGATCTGGGCGAGCGGCTCCAAGCCCGATCGCATCCCAGGCACCCCTTTGCCGCCTGGCTGGGGACCTACGCGGATCCGGCGTTCGCCCGGTCGACCGAGCACGCGATTGTGCTGGTGGGAGCGGCCGCAGAAGTTGCGTCACCTGTTGAGCGCGAACGGATGAGACGGGCATTTTTAACATCATCGGATCACGAGGAATCGTTTTTCGCAGCGCATGGCGGGAAGTAGGGGGCTGGTTGGGGCCGCGGTCGCGGCCCTGCCCAAGTGAACTGGCACGGGACCCTCGTTGATCGGTATCGAAAGTTCTCAGTGTTTGACGCTTCCGCGAATGTCACTGCCGCCAAGCGTGAGGTGATGCTGCCCGGTGACCGAGATTAGTCCACACCCTCTGCGGCTTAATCGCCCTTGGGACCCCTGGACACATGTGAAACACGAATCAACCGTGCCCCTTACGATTTCTGCAGAACCCAACGTGAAGGGTACTAGTTGGAGCGTGCAATCGGGGTCAAAGGAAACAGCTAATTCAGGCGGACTTCCATCGCGATAACGGTCGCTCCGACCGACTGGATGCACACGGTTCCGAGTTCGCCGAGACGGACGAGTACCTCTCGGAAGTTGGTGTCCGTCTCTGGCAGCGCAACGAGGCGCGCGGCGACACTGAGGCAGAGAATAGGCAGGCCTCCGGTACCGATATGATCCGGGAGATCGACCCAGTGGCGCGCTGCCACCCGTCGCGTCAGCTCGGCGGGTATCGGAAGTATTCGAATGTGATCGCGGTGGGGAGCTTGCGACACTGATTTCGCTAGTTCTATAAGTACATGATCCACCCGGGTTGGATCAGAACCATCGATTGTGACGACGGTGGTCCCGGGATTCATGAGGGCGTCGGACCAGCATCCTGACGCGACAGGCGTTGACCCGACCGAAGGTGCTGCACTGACCCTGATCGTGCGGCGTCGATCAAGAATTGGTGTCTCGCCGGAATCGCTGAGGTGCCCGTCCGGTGCGGTCGTGGCGTCAACCTGGGCGACGCGTGCGAGTACGGTCACGGACGGCACCAGATGGGTCGACCCTGTCGGCATGACGACTTGCCAGCCGTTCGGGGCGGGGAGCACTCGGATGCCGCGGACGCGGGATAGCCGCTCCGCTGCCCTCGCGATGAGGGTTGCGGAGCGGCTACCGGCCAACCATGGCCACGACCAGTCCCTGGGAAGGTAGTTGCCGCAGGCTCCACACACGTCGGGTTTCCTTCCGGTCAGAACTGTTCGCTGGTCGCCTACGGGCGTTTACTACTTCGCTGCGAGAGCTGCCTCGATGGCAGCGTCCTCGGCGCGGGTGACGTTTGGAACGTCCTTGCGGCATCCCATGATCAGCAGTCCGGATGCGACTGTGCCGAGCGCTCCGACGATGAATGCGGCGGTGGTGATGTCTGCACCTGCCGTGAGCATCGTGGTGATGATGATTCCACCGACCACAGCGCCGATTTGTCCGAGAGCGTTGACGAAAGTGGTTCCGGTTGCGCGTGACTTCGTGTCGAACGAATCGGCCATGAAGTAGAGCAGCGCGCTGTAGGCACCGATCTGGAAGAACAGACCGAGACTCATGAACAGGACCACCATCACGGCGCCCTGGGCGAGCGTGGTCATGATCGCGAAGGAGATCCCGCCGAGGATCCACGCCACGGCGATGACGTTCCGACGGCTGAAACGGTCGCCGAGCCAGCCGTGGAAGATGTAACCGAAGAAGGCCACAAGATTCGACAGGATCAGGATGATGAGCGCGTTAGTGAAGGTCACGTGCTTGCCCTCGGTGAGGACCGTCGTGCCAAGGATGCTGAATGTCAGCGTGCCAAACCAGTTCATAAAGAACGCCAGCGAAAGGAATATGGTGTTTCTCCGCTTTCCGAGCGCGAAGATCGCAGCCAGCGGCGTGCGATCATGCTCCACCGGGACGTTGTAAACGGCTGCCAGTTCGTTGGCCTCCCCAATGTCGCCCGCCTTGACCAGGCTGCTGATGCGCTGCTGCACCTGGAATTGCGGGGTTTCCTTCATACGCCGGCGCATGATGAGAAGCAGGATCGCGGGGAACGTTGCCACAAGGAAGCTTCCGCGCCACCCAATAGTCGGAAGGAAGATGGCCGCCAAAGCCGCCGACAGCAGTACGCCTACGGGCCACCCACCCTGCACGATGCTGTAGATAAAGCCACGATTGCGCTTGATGAACTTATCGGTGGTGACGTCGTAGATCTCATTGAGGTAGGTGGCGTTGATTGCCTGCTCGCTGTACCCGAGCCCCGCGATGCTTCGGACCCCAATTAGGTAGAGCGGGTTGAACGTCAACGCTGTCGCCACGGAGGCGAGGGCTGTTCCGCCGATGGTAAGCATCATGCCGCGCTTTCGGCCGATCCGGTCGGCCACGAGGCCGAGCAGAATGGCGACCACGAAGGTGCCTACCGACACCCATGTGTTGATCGCGGTGCTTGTGGCCGGCGACCAGCCAAAGTCCTTCGCCATCGCCGGCAGCATGGTGCCGAACAAGACGAAGTCGTAGACCGCGAACGTCCAGGCGAAAAAGGCCAGGACGGTGGCGAATCGCGCATCCTTGGGTGTGATGACGTTCGGCTTCCACGTCGCTGTACTAGCTGTTGTTGTCATGCTTTTGCTTCCTTCCAGGGGTTTTTGTTGTCGTAGTCATCTGCCATCTCGTCGAACGTGGCCCACCGAATCCCGTCATGGGAGTTGATGTGTTCGATCAGTCGCTCAAGCATGAGCAGTACTTGGGGACGTCCTGAGACGTCCGGGTGAATTGTGAATGTGAAGGTTGCCTGGTCGTTTTCGCGGTAAACCCAGTCGAACTGGTCCCGCCACATCTCTTCCAGGTGGCGCGGATTGACGAAGCCGTGGCTGTTGGGCGAGCTTTTGATGAACATCATCGGAGGCAGGTCGTCCAGGTACCAGTTAGCCGGGATCTCGATCAGCTTTGTTTCCACACCTCGCTGCAGAGGCTTCATCCATGTCTCGGCTGGCTGCGAGTAGTCGATGGGCGTCCAGGAGTCGCCCACCCGCACCCGATAGGGGTGGAAGTCGTTATGCATCAGAGAGTGGTCATACTTAATGCCTCGCTCCAGCAGCAACTCGTTGGTGACGCGGGAGAACTCCCACCATGGCGCAACATAGCCGGTGGGTCGACGGCCCGTGACGCCCTCGATCAGGGCGATGCACCGATCGAGGACCGCCGTCTCCTGCTCGCGGCTCATCGCGATCGGGTTCTCGTGGCTGTAACCGTGGATGCCGATCTCGTGACCTTCATCGACTATTCGCCGAAACTGGTCCGGGAAGGTCTCGATGGAATGGCCGGGTACGAACCATGTGGTTGGCAGGTTGTATTTTTTGAACAGGTCGAGTAGGCGCGGTACGCCGACTTCGCCGGCGAACATTCCCCGCGAAATATCGTCGGGCGAGTCTTGGCCTCCGTAGGAGCCCAGCCACCCGGCGACCGCGTCGACATCGACCCCGAATCCGACAAGTATCTCTTTCTTCGCCATGCTGATTCCTCCGTTAATTCTGTTCTGGGTGGACGGTTGTGAGAAAGTGCGTTAGCGCAGTCCGCGCCGACTCGGGCGAGTCGGCGGTACCGAGCGCCACCATGGTGAGGATGCGCAGTTGGGGTGCTCGATAGAGCCCCCCGAGCACGGCACCGCGGCGGACAAGTTCGGCGCCGCCGCCGTCACCGTAGATTCCGGCCGGGCGCCCGGCCGCCACGCGCGAGGTAAGAACCACGGGCATGCCTGCTTCGAGCAGCGGGACAAGCGCCCGTACCAAATCTCGACCGGGATTACCCACCCCCATGCCCTCGATGACGAGGCCGGCAGCCCCCGCTGCGACCACGGCATCCAGGGCCACCGTGTCGACGCCGGGGTAACACGAGACGATGTCGACGCGGGGCAGGGCGCCACTTGTCAGCCTCGTCGCGGAGAAGAGGCGGCGTCGGGTTGGGCGGCGATTGATGATGATTTCGCCGCCCAGGATGCTTCCGACCGAACCAAGCGGTGAATCGAATGCGGCACTGGACAGTGTGTTGGCTTTCCTCGTAGCCGGCACCGCCCAAATTTCACCGTCGAACACGATCAGCACGCCAAGTCCGCGACTGCACTCATCAGCTGCCACCACGACAGCGTTTTGGATGTTGCGCGCGCCGTCCGGCGCCAAGTCGCCTGAGGAACGCTGCGCTCCGGTAAGGATCACCGGCTTGGTGGAGTCCAGAAACAGACTCAGGAAGAAACCCGTCTCCTCCATGGTGTCCGTGCCGTGAGTAATGACACACCCGCAGATTTCCGGGTCGGATAACACCTGTTGTACTCGACCAAGGATGTGCGCCATGTCAGCCGGTGACAAGTTGAAGCTGTTGAGCTGAAACAGCTGCTCGACGTGCACCTCGACGCCGACAGGGATGGACACGGCACTGAGCAGGTCGCTACCGGAAACCGCAGCGACAGCATCACCCTCGGCATTTTGCGCGCTAGCGATCGTGCCACCCGTCGCGAATACCACGACCTTCTTCACCCGAATACCCCTTTGTGTTCCTGGCTACCTTCGCCAAACGATTGGCGCTGACCGAAAGGGTATAGGCAATCGTTTGGCGATGTCAATGCGGGTTATTTGCGGGTAGTGCGCCAAGATGGGAACCCGCGAGAAAGAAGGGCGATCATGTCGATCCCTGAAGTGTTGCCAAGCGGTGCTCGCGGCAGTCGAGTTACCCTGCGTACGATCGCAGAAACGGCCGGTGTGCATGTCTCAACAGTTTCCCGAATCCTCAATAATCAGCTCGGCGACTCACAGCACACAGCATCACCAGAGACCGTCGATCGCGTATTGACAGTTGCTGCCGAGCTCCGCTACACCCCGGACCCGTCGGCCAAGAGTCTGCGAACACGCCGCAGCAGCCACATCGGCGTCCTCGTCCCGACACTGACTGATATCGTCCTCGCGACGATCTATGAGGGGATTGAAGACGCTGCCGAGCGGCACGGCTATTCGACCTACGTTACCAATTCACTCGATAACCCGGTCCGTCGCGAGCGCCAGACGGCCACCATGCTCGCGCGACACCCGGATGCGATGATCTTCGGCGATGCCGACTTTCACAGTGACTTCCTTGAACGGCAGAGGCGCAAGGGCGTTCTCTTCTGCCTGGTTTCGCGTCGGGCCGAAGGATTTCTCTCGGCGACCACCGACGATTATCGTGGCGGACAGCTCGCTGCGGAGCATCTCCTGAACCTCGGTCTCATCCACGCTGCGGTGCTCGCGGGCAAACCCTTCGCAAGCACGGCAATCGACCGAACCGCGGGCTTCGTCGACACCTTCCGCAATGCTGGCCACCCCATTCCGAAACAACTGATCCTCTACGGAACATTCGACACAGCCGGTGGACGCGAAGCGATGCAGTCAATCCTGGCGGCTGGGGTTAACCTCAACGCAGTCTTCGCCACAAACGATTTCGCCGCGATCGGAGCGATGGGCGCACTTCGCGACGCGGGACTAGTCGCTGGCGCCGACGTCGCCGTCATCGGCTACAACGACGTTCCACTCTCAGCGTCGCTACCCATTCCCTTGACCTCGATCTACTCCGCCCACAACCAGATGGGGCAGGAGGCCGTTGAGCTGATCGTGAAACTGCTCAATGGGGAGAAGCCGGCCTCCGTGCTCTTGCCTCCAACATTGGTTGCTCGGGAATCCACGCTCGGAGTGACCGCCGCGCGAGCGGCCGGCTACAGCCGGGCATAACGAAAAGACGACTTGCCCGGCACTCCGGGAGTCCATGAGGAGCTTCTGCCAAACGAGACAACCGTGGAGAACGGCATCTCGAACTCTTGATTCGAAGACTCGGTTGACTCCTCGATTCTGCGCACAAAAAATTGAAAGTGCGGGGTTCATGCGGGGAAAGCACTTAGGCCGAGCTGTTCACGCTCAAGAATCCCAGCAAAACATTGACGATTTGTAGCGAGGGCGGGACTCGAACCCGCGACACCACGATTATGAGTCGTGTGCTCTAACCACCTGAGCTACCCCGCCGGGCGTCACCCTCGCCGCGCCGGTCTGTTACCCGCCGGGCAGCTAAAGAGGATGGAGCCCCCTGTGGGAATCGAACCCACTACCTCTTCCTTACCAAGGAAGTGCTCTACCGATGAGCTAAGGGGGCGTGACCGTAAGGCTTTTCACCGACCGGCACTTTTTGAGACTAGCAGTAACGCGGGTCTGTCAATGTCGCGACGCAAGCCGGTAATACCCCATGCAATAGGGTTTTCGCATGACAATTACCCAATCCGAGGGCACCGCGGCAGTGGCAAATTCGGTTCTTCCCGCACGAATTCCGACCGTTCCCGGCACCGAATGGTGGCGCAGCGCCGTCATTTATCAGGTCTACCCGCGCTCTTTTGCGGATGCCTCCGGCGACGGCATCGGTGACCTGCAGGGCATCACGAGCCGACTGCCCCACCTCGCACAGCTGGGTATTGATGCCGTCTGGCTCTCCCCCTTCTTCACCTCGCCGCAGCGCGACGGCGGCTACGACGTGGCCGACTACTGCGACGTCGACCCGCTTTTTGGAACCCTCGACGATTTCGCCGCGTTCGAGGATGCCGCCCATGAGCTTGGCCTCAGGGTGATCGTCGACCTCGTGCCCAACCATTCCTCCAGTGACCATGTGTGGTTTCAGGAGGCACTGGCGGCAGCCGAAGGCAGCCCCGGGCGGGCGCGCTACCTATTTCGTGACGGCAAAGGCCCGGAGGGCAACATCCCGCCCAACAACTGGGACTCGGTCTTCGGCGGCCCGGCCTGGACGCGCACCACTAACCCGGACGGCAGTGCCGGCCAATGGTACCTGCACCTCTTTGACAGCTCGCAGCCCGACTTCGACTGGCAAAACCCGTGGGTGCGGGAGCAGTTCCGCGCGGTGCTGCGCTTTTGGCTCGACCGCGGCGTGGACGGCTTCCGGGTGGATGTCGCGCACGGCATGATCAAGGCCGAGGGCCTGCCCGACTACACCGCCCCCGCCGACTCCGGCAGCATGGGCGGCGGTCAGGTTGACCCGCTGGGGCTTGAGCCCGAAGTGCAGGTCACCGAGGCCGCCCCCACCCCGCCCTATTGGGCGCAAGACGGCGTGCACGAGATTTACCGCGACTGGCGCGAACTGCTCGACGAGTACTCGGGTGACCGCGTGCTGGTGGCGGAAGCCTGGGTGGACCCGATGGCGAAGCTGGCCCAGTGGGTGCGCCCCGACGAAATGCACCAGGCCTTCAACTTTGCCTACCTCGGCACCACGTGGACCGGTCCGCGCATGCGCCGCGTCATCGACGAATCCCTCGAGGTCTTCTCCAGCGTCGGAGCACCGAGCACCTGGGTGCTCTCCAACCACGATGTGGTACGCCACGCCAGCCGTTTGGCACTCACCGCCGAGAACCCGCAGGGCCACGGTATCGGGCCGGCATCGCCCGGGCAGCCCCTTCCCGAGCTAGGGCTGCGACGTGCGCGGGCGGCATCCGCCCTGATGCTCGCCCTGCCCGGCAGCGCCTACCTCTACCAGGGCGAGGAGCTCGGCCTTCCCGAGGTCATTAACCTGCCCGACGAGTCGCGCCTCGACCCGACCTGGTTTCGCACCAATGGGGAGCGCTATGGCCGCGACGGATGCCGCGTGCCGCTGCCCTGGGAGGCAAACGCCACCGCGTTCGGTTTCAGCCCCACCGGCGAGAGCTGGTTGCCGCAGCCGGCCGACTGGGCGCCCTTTGCCCGTGACTCGCAGATCGGGGTGGCCGGTTCCACCCTGGAGCTCTACCGTCTCGCGCTTGCGCTGCGTGCGGAGTACCAGCTCGGCTTTGGCAGCATTGGGTGGCTTCCCGGCTACGGCGAGGAAGTTGTCGCACTGCAGAACGGCCCGGTCACGGTGATCGCGAACACCGGCACAGTACCGGTGGAGCTTCCGGTCGGCGAGTTGCTGTTGTGCTCGGAGGAGTTGGTCGGCGGCATTCTGAGCCCCGACGCCACGGTCTGGCTACTCGCGGCCCACTAGGCGCACTGAGCCCGATAGAACAAAAAGGCGAGCGGCTCATTGAGCAGCCCGCCTTTTTGGCGTTTGAAGACAGAGGCTTTTGGCGATTAGGGCCAGAAACGCGCTACTTCGCGTTTGCCGTCAACCAGATGTAGGGGTCAACCGGAACCCCACCGAGATGGATTTCGAGGTGAAGGTGGGAACCGGTAGAAATTCCGGTACTGCCCACCTCGCCGATAACCTGCCCGACTGTAACTCGTTGGCCCATTGCCACGGTGATTGAGCCGTACTGCATATGCGCGTAGACGCTCTGCACCACCTGCCCGTTGATCACGTGATCGATCGCAACGTGGTTGCCGAGCGCACCGCCGAGGTCGACCAGGCTCACAATGCCGTCGGCGACCGCATGAATTGGGGTTCCGGAGCCGGGGGTGAAATCAAGACCCTCATGGAAAGTTGAGCAGGCCGAACAATTGGCTACGCGCCGTGGCCCGAAACCGCTGGAGATCGGCGAACCCTCCGGGAATGGCCACTGGATGGCACCGGTGGGGTTACCGACGTAGCTGTACACCTTGTCTCTGCTCACCGCGCTGGCTTTTTGCTTCGCCGAGACCACTGTGTAGGCGTCACGGGGCACGGCGGCACCGGGGGCGATTACGACCGCGAGGGTTTGCGTAGATTCCCCGTTGCTCAGCACGTTACTAATCGACGACTGGGTCTCAGACACGCGCACGAAGGCGTTGGCGGGCACCGTGGTCGAGATGAAAATGAGGCCGACACCTGCCATCGCGCCCACGGTGACAAGCTTCGAAATAATGCGACGTCGCATTCCGGATGCCGGCGCTGCGGCCATTCGAGCGTCCGCGGTCTTCGTGCCTGCTCTCGTGCCAGCTGCGCGGGAGTTCGGGCCGATCGGGCGGGCTGCGGCCGTGCGGGCGAGTGCGGACTGGGCTGACGAGATGCGCGCGTAGCGGGCAGGTGCCGTTCGAACGGCGGCCGGTGCGGGGAGAACGGCTACTGCGGGGGCTGAAAGAACGGTCGCGGGTGCTGTTGCCGTGCGAGCGGCGGGTGTCTTACGAGCGGAAGTGGCGGTGATCGCTGCGGCGGCTTCCAACGCGCGAAGTTCACGGCGGGTGGCCGGCTGGTACTTCACCGGAGTCATTGGGGCAGGGCTGGGCGCGTGCACAACACCTACTGGCTGAGACGTTTCGACGGTTTCCTCCACTGCATCGGTCACGGCAGTTGCCGTGGGCAGCTGGTTCGCGTCGTGCTCGGTAGTACTCGGGGTTGTCTTTTGCACTGTTAGTCAAACCTCAGAAATATCTATTGGGTCCGAAGAACAGCCGAAATAACGCGCCGGAGCGGCAATCTACGTATCTACTCGAACACCCAATCGACCTAAGTTGCGTGGCCGACTAGCTTCGTTACCCATGAAGTTCCGGGCTATTTGCTCGGAAGATAACGAATTCATAAAGAGTAGCCCACTGGTTTCCCGGTGGCAAACCCCCCAAGCGGGCTCAGTCGCTTGTCAAAATTCGCTCAATTTTGTCGGCCAACGACGCCGGTGCCGCCAGCAGGAACTCGGCAGAGGCCACCGTTCCGGCCAATCCGGCAACTACGGCGCCCGCCTCGCGCGCAATGAGGGCACCCGCGGCGTGATCCCACGGCTTTAGCCCACGCTCATAAAAAGCGTTCACCCGACCGCAGGCCACGGCACATAGATCGAGGGATGCGGTGCCGGTGCGACGAATATCACGCACCTGAGAAATGAGCCGGGCGAGGGTTGCGGCCTGCTCGGAACGCACCGACGCCTGGTAGGAGAAACCGGTGGCCACCAGGGCGAGCGACAGCTCCGCCTCCACAACGCGCAACTGTCGGCTGCCCAAAAATGCGCCACCGCCCCGGGTAGCGGTAAAAACCTCGTTGATCACCGGGTTCACCACAGCACCGGCGAGCGCCGTCCAGGTGGTCGGCTCGGGGTCACCCTCCACCACGGCGATGCTTACCGCCCAGTGCGGTGCGTCGTAGAGGTAGTTGACGGTACCGTCAATGGGGTCCACCAACCAGGTGAGCCCACTGCTGCCGGCATCCGCACCCGTCTCCTCACCGAGGAAGCCGTCGTCCGGCCGGGCCTCGGCCAACATGGTGCGAATCAACGCCTCGGTTTCGCGGTCGGCGTGGGTAACGACATCTTCCGGCGACGACTTGCTGGCGGCGATCTGCACCCCCTGAGCCCTGCGGCGCGCAGCCAGTTCACCGGCGGCAACGGCCACTCGGCGAGCAATGTGCAACAGATCGGTCGTGGTCATTACAACTCCTCCAGAAACGACGAAAGGCCCGGCGAGTGCCGGGCCAGATCGTGTGGCAAGTGCGAGATTCGAACTCACGAAGTCTAAGACGGCTGATTTACAGTCAGATCCCTTTGGCCACTTGGGTAACTTGCCAGGTGCGCACCCGACCGAATGTAATCACCAACCGGAGGCGCGGGTCAAGGATACAGCCCCCGCGACTTCTCTCGCGACGAAGCCCGTCTCCTAAACTGCTCTCATGGCAGATTCCACATTCGATATCGTCAGCAAGGTCGACAAAATGGAGGCCGACAACGCGGTCAACCAGGCGCAGAAGGAGATCGCGCAGCGGTACGACTTCAAAAACGTCGGGGCCTCCGTGGAGTGGAGCGGCGAGAAACTTCTTCTCAAAGCAAGCGCCGAAGAACGGGTGAAGGCCGTTCTGGAAGTGCTTGAGGCCAAATTCATCAAACGCGGTATCGGGCTGCGCAGCCTCGACGCCGGGGAGCCCTTCCCCTCCGGCAAGGAATACCGCATCGAGGTGAGCCTCAAAAACGGAATCTCCTCCGACGACGCCAAAAAGATCGCCAAAATTATTCGCGACGAGGGCCCCAAAGGGGTCAAGAGCCAGATTCAGGGCGACGAGTTGCGGGTTGCCTCGAAGAGTCGCGACGAACTGCAGGAGACCATGTCGCTCTTGCGCGGCAAAGACCTCGACGTGGCGCTGCAGTTCATCAACTTTCGCTAACCCCGAAACACGGCTCACGCTATCGCTGCAAAGTTCGGCAACCGGTGCACTGACAGACCAGCGCGCCTAGGCTTCGCAGAATGGATACCGGCTGGATCACCCCCACCCTCGCGATCGGCGCACTCGTCGTCGATGTGACGGTGCGGGTGGTTTCCCTGGTGGTCATCCCGATCAATCGACGACCGCAAACCGCCGCCGCGTGGTTGCTGGCGATATTTCTCATCCCCTACGTTGGCTTCATTCTGTTTCTGCTCATCGGCAGTACCAAGTTGCCGATGCGGCGGCGCAAAAAGCAGCAGGAAATCAATCGCTACATCATCGAAACCACCGATGGAATCGAGGATGTCAAGCGCGACCACAGCTGGCCCGCCTGGCTCGACTCGCTGGTCGAGCTCAACCGCACGCTCGGCGCGATGCCGCTGGTCGGAGGCAATACCGCAACCCTGTACGTGGATTACAACGAGACCATTCGTGCGCTCACGGCAGCGGTTAGCACGGCCAAAAACTACCTGCACGTGGAGTTTTATATTCTGTCGTTGGATGCCACTACCGCACCGTTTTTCGACGCTCTCGAGGCTGCCGTGAAACGCGGCGTGACCGTGCGGGTGCTGCTGGATCACATCGCGTCTCTGCGCTCGCCCGGCTATCTGCGCACCATCCGAAAACTGAAGAAAATTGACGTTGACTGGCGCCTGATGTTGCCGGTGCAACCGTGGCGCGGACGCTACCAGCGACCCGATTTACGCAACCACCGTAAATTGCTGATTATCGACGGCGAAACGGCTTTCACCGGCTCGCAAAACATGGTGGACCAGAGCTACAACAAGCGCAGCAACATTCGCCGCGGGCTGAAATGGCAAGACCTCATGGTGCGCTTTGACGGGCCAATTGTGGCCGGGATCAACGCCCTGTTCGTGACCGATTGGTACAGCGAAACCAACGAATTACTGCTGAGGGAGACCACCGAGCGGCTCGAGCCGAGAGGCATCAGCCTGCTCGACGCCCAGGTGGTGCCGAGTGGCCCGGGCTTTGCCGGCGAAAATAATCTGCGGCTGTTTAACGCATTGCTCTACAACGCCCAGCAGCGCATCGTGATCACGAGCCCCTACTTTGTTCCGGATGAATCGCTGCTCTACGCGATTACGACGGCAGCCCAGCGCGGCATCGATGTGCAACTCTTCGTGTCTGAAGTGGCCGATCAGCCCGTGGTCTACCACGCACAGCGCAGCTACTACGAGGTGCTGCTGCGGGCCGGGGTGCGCATTTGGCTGTATCCGGCACCCACCGTGCTGCACGCCAAGCACGTGACCATTGACGATGAGGTGGCGGTGATCGGCTCCAGCAACATGGACATGCGCTCGTTCAGCCTCAACCTCGAAATCACCGTCATGGTGCGGGGCGAGTCGTTTGTGCGGGCGCTACGCGGGGTCGAAGAGGGCTACCGGGGCCTCAGCCGGGAACTCTTCATCGACGAGTGGATGCAGCGCCCCGCCCGCTCCAAGGTGCTCGACAACCTGGCGCGGCTCAGCGCCGCCGTACAGTAGCGGCTCAGCGCCGCCTGCAGTTGTCACCAGCCCGGCCGCGCTGGCCGTGCTGGCCGCGCTGGCCGCGCAGTAACCGAGCAACCGTCTAGCCGCTTAGCCGCGGGAGATGGCCACCATCTCGTCGCGCGCCACGACCTTGATGCGGGTGCGGCCCACCGCTTCGCCGATGGCGAGCTCGTGCTGGTCGAGGTTGTGCCAGCCGTTGAGGTTGGTGAACTTCACCCCGCGAGTGTCAAGCAACTCGATCACCGACGCCTCACTCGGCGACTCCGGCATCCACCAATTGGCCTGGTCATTTATCACGTGCGCCACGGTTTCCATCGCGTCGCTCTTGGTGTGACCGATGAGGCCCACCGGCCCGCGCTTGATCCAGCCGGTGGCGTACACCCCGGGCACGGGTTGGTCGGCATCGTCGATGACCTGACCCTCGCGGTTCGGGATGACCCCGCGCTTGTCGTCAAACGGAATCTCCAGCACGGGCGAGCCGAAGTAGCCGACCGCCCGGTACACGGCCTGCACAGCGACCTCGCGAAACTCGCCGGTGCCGGTGACGCCGCCCGCGGCATCCGGAACCGTGCGCTCATACCGAAACGCCTCAACGGCGTCGGTTCCCACGATTTCGACGGGCTTGGCCCAGAAGTGCAGGTGCAGCCGGCGGGATGCGCCGGTCGATTCCCGGGTACGCCAGGAGTTGAGCACCCGGTTCAACACCATGATCTGCTTATTGGTTTCGATCGCGGCGATGGAGGCGGCGTCGAGGTCGAAGTCTTCGTCGTGAACGATGATGTCGACATCCCGCATTTCGCCGAGCTCCCGCAGTTCAAGCGGAGTGAACTTCACCTGGGCGGGACCGCGGCGACCGAACACGTGCACGTCGGTTACCGGAGATGCCTTGAGCCCGTCGTAGACGTTGCCCGGAATCTCTGTCGGCAGCAGGTCATCCGCGTGCTTGGCCAAAGTCCGGGCCACGTCCAGCGCCACGTTGCCGTTGCCGATCACCGCGACCTCACGGTGCGTCAGCGGCCATTCGCGGGGAAAGTCGGGGTGACCGTCGTACCAGCTCACGAACTCGGCGGCACCGAAGCTCCCCGGAAGCTCGATGCCCGGGATGTTGAGGTCGGCATCTTTCACCGCTCCGGTGGCAAAAATAACGGCGTTGTAGTGCTTCTTCAGGTCGGCGAGGGTGATGTCGCGCCCGTACAGCACGTTACCAAACAAGCGAATGCGACCGGTGTCCAGCACGTCGCGGAGGGCGTTGATGATGCCTTTGATGCGCGGATGATCCGGCGCCACGCCATAGCGCACGAGGCCGTAGGGCGCGGGAAGGTGCTCAAACAGGTCAATCGACACGTCGAATTTGCGCTCGGCCTTGAGCAAAATGTCGGCGGCGTAGATACCGGCGGGGCCGGCGCCGACGATGGCCAGTCTCAGAGTGGTCATGAAGATCCTTATCGGGATGCGAACGCACAGCTGGTTAACACGTCGCGTAGCTCAGGGTAGCGCGGCGACCAGAACTGGCCGGCGGGTGGTCAGTGGGTGCGCGCGACGATGGAATCGGCAAACCGGGTGAGCGCCTTCTTCACCGGCCCGTTTGGCAGCGGCGTGATCGCGTCGACCGCTTCGCGGGCCCAGCGCTGTGCCTCGGCGAGCGTTTGGCGCGTGACCTCGTGGTTGCGTAGTTCGTCGATAGCGAGGGTGAGGTCGGCGTCATCCGCTGATCCTGGGCCAGCGCCGGTATTCACGGCGGTCACATCGCGCTCGAGGCGAGCCAGGAGCCCCTCGGCGGCGGGATCAGTCACGGCTCGCTGACGCAAGAACAACATCGGCAGGGTCGAGACACCGGAGCGCAGGTCGGTGCCGGCCTTCTTGCCGGTGGTCTCCACCAGGGGCGAGAGGTCGATGACGTCGTCGATGAGTTGGAAGGCGATACCGATCTTCTCGCCAAAGACGGTGACTGGTTTTTGGTAGTCGCGGGAGGCACCCGACAAAATTATTCCGGTTTGTGCGGCCGCCGCGATCAACGACCCGGTCTTGTCCGACAACACCTGCAGGTAGTGCGCAACCGGGTCTTCGTCGTCGCGCGGGCCGATCGTTTCGTGCAGCTGACCGAGACAGAGACGCTCGAAAGTGTCGGACTGCAGACGAATGGTCTCTTCACCCAGGGAGGCTACGAGCTTGCTGGCGCGGGCGAACAGCAGGTCACCGGTGAGGATCGCCACCGAATTACCCCAGACCGCCTGCGCGCTCGGCACGCCGCGGCGAACGACCGCCTCGTCCATCACGTCGTCGTGATAGAGCGAGGCAAGATGAGTGATTTCGATTGCGGCAGCCGCAGAAATCACCGCCGGCTCGTTGCCATCACCGAGCTGAGCGGTGAGCAACGCTAGGGTCGGGCGCACGCGTTTGCCGCCAGCCACCAGCAGGTAGCGGCTGGTGACATCCGCCAGATTGTCGGTGAAAGACATCTCGCTAAAGAGGCGTGCCTCGACCGCTTCGAGCCCCTCCTCGACCGCAGAAACGAAACGACGTTCCTCGGCAGAGGAAAAAACCCTGTCGGCGAACCCGAGGGTTGCGCTCAGGCTTTTTCCCGAACGGATGCCGGGAAGTGCTGCGTTCACGCGTCCGGTCCGGTCGGCGTTGCGGGGGTCGTCGGCACACTCGCGGTAGCGGTCGCGCGCGATCCCGAGGCAGGCTTGCGCCCACGGTGAAGGGCAACAACGCCCGCGGTGAGATTGCGGTGGGCAACTCGGGTGAACCCGGCCCCGCGAATCCAACGACTCAAAGTTTCTTGGTCGGGCCAGTCGGCGATGGACTCTGAAAGATAGGCGTAGGCGACAGCATCGGAGCTGGCAATCTTGGCGATGACCGGCATCACAAACCGTGAGTAGGCCGCGTAACCGGCACGGAATACGGCGCGCGGCGGCTTGCTGAACTCGCAAATCACCAGGCGCCCGCCCGGCTTGAGCACCCGAAACATCTCGGCGAGGGCCCTCTTCGGCTCCATCACGTTGCGCAGACCAAAGGAGATGGTGACGGCGTCGAAGATCGCGTCGGCAAAGGGGAGCGCCGTGGCATCCGCTTCAATGAATTCGATCTCCGGGTGTTTCTTTCGACCGACCGCAATCATCTGCGAGGAGAAGTCAACGGCGGTGATGGTCGCGCCGCTCTTGGCGAAGGCAACCGAACTGGTGCCGGTGCCCGCGGCGATGTCGAGAATAAGCTCGCCGGTTTGCGGTGCAACGGCCTTCACCGTGGCGTGGCGCCAGAGGGCATCGTTGCCGACGGACATGATGGCGTTGGTGCGGTCGTAGCCCGAGGCGACTTGGTCAAACATCGACGCAACCGCACCGGGTTGTTTGCTTAAATCGGCTCTGGACACGCCACGAGTCTACTTGCGACTGACCGAACGGTTGCTGCGTGCGGGCCGAATGACCGGTCTCGGCAACAACGTGCCGGAGGCCAAAATCGCGTCGGTAAATGGCCGCCACAGTGCACAATCGGGTGCCGAAGCCGGGGTCGAATGTGGGCGGTTAGCAGTACCCTCGAAAGCGTCAGGAGCCGTCGGTTAGGCTCGCATCGTGAAATCTTCGGACCAGCCAACACCCGTGCTGACCGCCGAAACCACAGAAGAAATCGACCCCGGCAGGCTGATTCCGCTCCTCGACGCCGAACAACCGCTGCTCTGGATGCGCCGTGGCTTTGGTCTGGCCGGAATCGGGGTGGCCCTGCGGCTGGAATTCACCGGACCGAACCGGATAGCCATTGCCGCCGCCACCTGGCAGAACATCGTCGGCGCAGCCCGAGTCACCGACCCGCTCGCGTTCACCGGAACGGGGCTCATTGCCTTCGGCTCCTTCGCCTTCTCAGACACCTCAGCGCTCACCAGCGTGTTGATCGTGCCCTCGCTGGTGGTGGGGCGCACGGCGGAGCGCAGCTGGGTTACCCGGATCGCGGTCGGCGAGCTACCGCCGGCCACCGTTCCTCCGCTGCGCCCGTTCGGAGCGCAGTTTCACGTGGAACTTTCGGCGGGGGCGCAGTCTGCGGCGGCCTACCGCGACGTTGTTGAGACGGCGGTGAGCGATATCCGCAATCATCGTCTCGAAAAAGTGGTCTTGGCACGGGACATAGTGGGGCAGCTGCCGGCCGGCGCGGACCTTCGACGCGTGCTCAATGAGCTTGCGCTCGGCTACCCCGATTGCTGGACCTTCGCGGTCGACGGCTTTATCGGCTCCAGTCCGGAGACCCTCGTGACGGTGTCGGGCGGACTCGTGACCGCGCGGGTGCTCGCCGGTAGCGCAGGGCGGGGAACGGATGCCGCCTCCGACCAGGCAGCCGCCACCGAGCTGGCGACCTCCAGCAAAGATCTCGACGAGCACCGCTTTGCCGTGCAGAGTGTGCTCGCCTCGCTGCACCCGCACAGCCCCACCGTTACCGCGAGCGAACTGCCGTTCACCCTGCGACTGCCGAACCTGTGGCATCTCGGTAGCGACGTGGAGGGCACGCTCGTTGACGGTTCTACGGCGCTCGATTTGGTGGCGGCACTGCATCCGACCGCTGCCGTAGCCGGAACACCCACCGCCACGGCGCTGGACTACATTTCCGACGTCGAGCCCTTCGACAGAGGTCGCTACGCCGCTCCAGTCGGGTGGATTGCCGCAAACGGCGACGGAGAGTGGGCGGTAGCCGTGCGCTCGGCCCAGGTTGCCCGCGACGGCACGGTCACCGCCTATGCGGGCGCAGGGATCGTCGCCGACTCGGTGCCCGAGCGCGAACTGATCGAAACCCGACTCAAATTTCGGCCGATCGTTGAGGCGTTTCGGCAGTAGGAGCGGTGCGGGGGTTCGCGATGCGGGAGTCGCGGGTAAGGCCTCAGCGGGCGAGCGGCACTTCGATGATTGTCGTACCGTCTACAGAGCTGAGGGCCTCGTCTAGCTCACCGCGGTTGGTGGCGCGGTGATAGTTCCAGCCGTAGGCCGAAGCGAGCGACTTCACGTCTACCGCGTGCGGGGTATAAAGCACTCGGTTAATCGACTCGGCGTCGGCAGTGTGCGCCACCTCGAGACTGTCGAAGATGGTACCGCCGCCGTCGTTGCCCACGATCACCTGCAAGCGCGGTCGCCGCTCGCCGATACCGAAGAGCAATGCTCCCACGTCGTGCAACAGGGTGAGATCGCCGAGCAGCACCCGGGTGACGCCGATCGAACCCGCGGCTTCGCTCGCCAACGCGATACCGGCAGATGTTGCAATCGTGCCGTCGATTCCGGCCAGCCCACGGTTGGCGTGCACCGTGATCTTCTTGCCCGGCAGCACCTGGTCGGCCTCGCGAATCAGCCGGGACGCACCAAAAATCAGCCGATCGTGCGGCCAGGTAACGCTCCACACTGCGGCAACCAGCATCGTGCGGGTTACCGTTTGCCGAAAGACGCCCATTTGGGCAAGGGCGAACGCAGCCTTCTCTCGTCGCACGGCCCGGTCGTCGGTTTTGGCCGCGCCGAGTGAGTTCTCACCGTGTGCATTCGCCCCGGAATCCCTAGCCTCGAAGGCCTCTGGGGCCAACGCCTCGCCCTGTGACGGCTCGTACGAGTCGCTTTGTCGATCGATCTCGGCCGCGAGAATGTTGCGACTGGTGTGCACCCAGCTTCCCAGCCAGGCCCGTTCGGCTGTGCCAATCGGATAGGTGCCAACTGGCGGGCTGCCAATCGGATGGCTGCCAACCGCAGGGCTGCCAACCGCAGGGCTGCCGCCCACTGAAACGCTCCCAACAATGTGCTGCGCCCGGTGTCCCGGGTTGTAGGCCTCAAACCCCGGGCCCCGCACGACGATTACCGCAACATCGTCGCGCTGCAGCAACGCCGGAATCTCGCGACTCAGCGTGGGATGACCAAACACCACAACTCGGCGCACCTGCGCACCGAAGGCGTCATCACGCAACAGCTGTCGATAGGCCACGACCAGATTCGGTCCAAAACGCGCGCCGCTACTCACCTCGGCGATCAGCGGAACCCCGAGCGCACGCGCGAATGCTTCGGCCCGACTGCCCGCACCGTGGCCGGCGATCACGATCGTGCCCGGCATCGCATCGAGCAGGAGTTCGGCGGATGCAACGGATGCAGCGGCTGCTTCGGCTGCCCCGGCAGCGATCGACCCGGCAAACACCGGTGGCACCACCCGACTGGCAGCGGATGAAAGCGGCTCCCGAAACGCGAGGTTGAGCTGCACCGGACCGGGTGCGGTCGAATAACCGGGTGCGGCCGAATGCCCGGCGGCAGCAGAAAACGCCTCCTGAGCCAACTCGGACGGATATTCGATGGCGAACCCGGCGGGAGTCGGAGCGGCAACGTCGCGCACGAAGTTCACGGCCGAACCAAACATCCCGGGCTGATCGGTGGTTTGGTTGGATCCGATGCCGCGCAGTTCGGTGGGCCGGTCGGCAGAGAGCACAATGAGCGGCACTCCGGAGTGGTGCGCTTCGAGAACGGCCGGGTGCAGATTGGCGACCGCCGTGCCCGAGGTGGTGACGATGAGCACCGGTATGCGGCTCTCCAACGCCAACCCGAGTGCCAGAAATCCGGCCACCCGTTCGTCAATGCGCACCGAAAGTTCGATGAGTCCTGCCCGCTCGAATTGCGCGGCGGCCAGTGCCAACGCCTGAGACCGAGCGCCGGGGCAGAGCACCACGTGGCGTACTCCGAGGGTCACAAACGCGCCGAGCAGTTCCACCGAAAAGTCGGTGGCCGGGCTTGACTGCGACATCTACTCTTTTTTGCCGGCGTCGTCGTCTAGGTCAGCGATCTCTTTCTCGAGACGCTGGATGCGACGCTCCTGCTCCTTTTGCGAACCGAGTCCACGCAAAAAATCGGGGTCATCGTCCGGCGCCATCGGGCGACGCGCGTTGGATTTTGAACCACGGTCCTTGCCGAGGGTAAACCAGAGAACCACGCCGAGTACCGGTAGCAGCAGGATGATGAAGAACCAAGCGATTCGCGGAACACCGCGCACGCGACGTTTGTTTGTCATGAGCGCGTCAACTGCGCCATAAACCATGAGGGCAAGAATGATGACGCCCCCGACGATATATACCTTGGGCATAGCCTGATTCTAAACCTCCCTGCTGCATGAGGCCTGCGTCGGAAGGCCCGCCGGAGGTGCCCGGAGGGCCCGCGCCTAAACTAGGAATCGTGAAAACGTCGCGTCGCTGGATTTTGTATTCGTTGTTGAGGGTCGGCATCTTCGCCGCCATCCTCGCGCTGTTGCTGGCCCTGAAGGTCGAACCGTGGATGGCCGCGGTCGTGGCTGCCGTGGTGGGGCTGTGCGTGTCATACATTTTCTTCCGACCACAGCGAGACGCCCTCGCCCTCAGCGTGGCGAGATTCCGCCAGAGCGAGAAGCGGGATGCCGACAGCGATGCCGAAAACGCCGCGCTGGATCTGCGGGAGACGGCTACCGCGCCGCTAAAAAGCGAGGGCAGCGGCGAGGCCCACCCCGAAAATTAGTGCGGTGAGGCTGGTGAGCTTCAGTACCAGAATGAACTCGGCCGGCGTTTTTCCGGTGAGGGTGATGATCACGGCGGGAATAGCTGCCAGCAGCGCGAAAAAGACGTAGTTTGCGTTCGGGTAAAGCACACCGAAACCGGCGAGCGCCACAAACGGCAAGAGCGTGAAGACGCTGAACAGAATGCGCGACGGCCAGTTGCCGACCAGCACGGCTAGGGTCCGCTTTTTCGCGAATTTGTCTTGCTGCGCATCGCGGATGTTGTTGACCATAAGCACCGCGCAGGCCAGCAGCCCGATCGCCACCGCAGCGACCCACGCTTCGACGTTCACCGTTTTGACCTGAACAAACATCGTGCCGACCGTGGCCACGAGGCCGAAGAACAGGAACACGAACACCTCACCGAGTGCGTAATACCCGTACGGGTGCTTTCCTCCGGTATAGAAGTACGCGGCCACGATGCAGGCGACACCCACAATAATCAGCCAGGGGAAACCACTGAGAACGCTCACGACCGCTCCGGCGATCCCGGCCAAGGCAAAAAAGACCAGGGCAACGGTCAAGACGGAGCGCGCGCTGGCAGCCCCGGAGCCGGTCAGCCGAGACGGCCCGACCCGATAGGCGTCGGTGCCGCGGATGCCGTCGGAATAGTCGTTGGCGTAGTTGACGCCGATCTGAAGGCCCACGGCCACGGCGAGGCACAGCAGCGCTCGTACCCAGTGCCAGCCCGCGGAATGGTCGGCGAGGTAGGCCGCTCCGGTGCCGAGCGCTACCGGGGCGATGGCGAGCGGGAGGGTGCGCAGTCTGGCGCCACCGATCCAGTCACGGGCGGTGGCCTTCGGGGTCTTTCCCGCCTTCGGCGGCCGACCCCCGGGTCGTCCCGAGCGCGCATCACCCCTCGGCTTCGGTGTTGCCGACCCGGTGTCTGCTGCGGGTCCGCGCGCGTTGGTCGGACGGGAAGCGGAAGTGTTGGAAATAGCCACTCGTTGAGTCTAGTTTGGAGCGAAAGTTCAGCCGCTGATGAGCGCCCGCACGGCCAGCCGATCCGGTTTGCCACTGGCCAGCCGGGGAATCTGGGGCACAACGACAAAGCGAGCGGGGGCAGCCGCACGACCGAGGGCAGTAACGAGAGCTGCGCTAACGGTTTCGAGGGTCGCGGCGGTGTGACTCACGGCAGCGGTCGCAGCAGCCTCGATCTCGGTCGCGGTCTCGTATGTCGCGGCCGCGGCGACGGCGCCGACGACGACAATCCGTTCGCCCCACTCCGGGTCGGGCTGAGAAAGCGCCACGGCATCGCAGAGCCCGGGCAGCTCGCCCAATACCCGCTCGACGGCATCCAGTGAGACCTTGATCCCGCCGGAGATGATGACCCGGTCGAGGCGTCCGATAATCGACAGGGTTCCGTCAACGAGCAGCTCACCGCCGTCGCCGGTGCGGTACCACCGCTCACCGCCTTCGTCGATTACAAAACTCGCCGTTGTGCGCTGCGCATCGCCCAGATAGCCCTCGGCGAGTATTGCGCCACTCAGCTCGATTTGGCCGTCACGGATGCGGGCGGCGACCCCCTGCAGCATCCGTCCGTCGTAAACGCATCCTCCCGCCGTCTCGCTCGAACCGTAGCTGCGCGTCAGGGCGAGTCCGAGCGCTACGGCACGGGCCAGCAGCGCGGGCGGTGTGGACTGGCCTCCAACCAGAATGCCGTCGAACCGACGCAGGGCTGCCGCCGTCGCGCTTTCCGCCTCGGCGGCGCTCACCAGTCGCGCCAATTGCACCGGAACCACCGAGGTGTAGTGGCGCAGCGTGCGGTCCATGCCCGCGGCGGTTTGAATAAAGCGTTCCGCGGTGAAGGTGCCCCCGGCGAGCACGACCGGCGAGCTGTCGGCGGCAATCGAGCGCACTAACACGTTGAGCCCTGCGATGTAGTGCAGCGGAAGGGCCAGCAACCACTGACCCGGCCCGCCGAGAGCGCTGTCGGATGCGGCGGCACTCGCCAACAGCGCATTCGCACTCAGCATCACGCGCTTGGGTGCCCCCGACGATCCGCTGGTTTCGACCACCAGGGCCACTCGCCGGGGCACCTCTGCCGGAAGGCTGAACTCTGTAAAAAGTCCAGTCCCTCGCGGGCGCCCGCCCGAATTCATTCCCGCAGCGGGCAAGATCGCCGGGCCGTCGCCACTGAGTGCGGCGCGCAACGCCGTGAAGACGACCTCGGAATCGGCCGAATCGGTGGCACGGAGGGACAGCAGCGGGCGCGTCATCCGGCTAAAACTGCCAGGGGTAGGGCGACCAGTCCGGTTCGCGCTTCTCAAGGAAGGCGTCGCGGCCCTCGACCGCTTCGTCGGTGCCGTAGGCAAGGCGGGTGGCTTCGCCGGCGAAGACCTGTTGGCCCACCATGCCGTCGTCGACGGCGTTGAACGCAAACTTGAGCATGCGAATGGCCGTCGGTGACTTGGTAAGGATTTCGTTCGCCCATTCGTAGGCGGTGGTCTCGAGGTCGGCGTGAGGCACCACGGCGTTAATCGCCCCGGTATCGAGGGCGCGCTGCGCATCGTATTCCCGGGCGAGGAAGAACACCTCGCGGGCAAACTTTTGCCCCACCTGGCGGGCGAAGTAGGCGCTGCCGTAGCCGGCGTCGAAGGAGCCGACGTCGGCATCCGTCTGCTTGAATTTTCCGTGCTCGCGGCTCGCGATCGAGAGGTCGCAGACCACGTGCAGGGAGTGTCCACCGCCGGCCGCCCAGCCTGGGATGACGGCAATCACCACTTTCGGCATGAAGCGAATGAGCCGCTGTACTTCGAGAATGTGCAGGCGTCCGGTGCTCGCCGGTGCTGGCGCTCCTTCGGGCGCCGCCCCCTCGTACTGATACCCGTTGCGGCCGCGGATGCGCTGGTCGCCACCCGAGCAGAAGGCCCAGCCGCCGTCCTTGGCACTCGGTCCGTTGCCGGTGAGGAGCACCACCCCGATGCGGGAATTTTGCCGGGCATCGTCGAGCACCGTGTACAGCTCGTCAACGGTATGCGGCCGAAAGGCGTTTCGCACTTCGGGTCGGTTGAAGGCGATGCGCGCTACCCGACCGGTGGTGTCGTGGTGGTAGGTGACATCGGTGAGGTCGGTGTGGCCGGCAACCGGCTGCCACACACGGGCGTCGAACAGTTCAGAAACCTCGGGCATGGCCCCAGTTTAGAGACGGTGGGCGTCGCAGAGCTGCGGAGCGTGGTACCGGTGACCCCGCGCCGATATCGCCATTCGGGGGACGTTGGGGCCAGACTGGTGCGATGCTGCCGCCGATGACCGACCTGACCGAAACGGCGCGCGTCGTCGCCCTCCCGCTGCGCCAGAAATTTCGGGGCATTACCACCCGAGAGGCCCTGGTGTTTCGAGGTCCGGAAGGGTGGAGCGAGTTCTCACCGTTTCTGGAATACGATGATTGTGAAGCCTCCCTCTGGCTGGCTGCGGCGATCGAGTTCGCCTTTGAGCCGACGCCCACGGCCCTGCGGGATCGCATCCCGGTGAATGCCACCCTTCCCGCCGTCTCCCCCGATCAGGTCGCCACCGTTCTCGACGCTTTCCCCGGCTGTCGCACCGTCAAGGTGAAGGTGGCCGATATTGGCCAGCAGTTGAGTGACGACGTGGCCCGCGTGGCTGCGGTGCGCGCTTACCTCGGGCCCGAAGGGCGCATCCGAATTGACGCCAACGCCAACTGGAATGTGGATGAGGCTGAGCACGCCATTCACGCTCTAGCCGGCTTCGACCTTGAATACGTCGAACAGCCCTGCGCCTCCATCGACGAACTCGCCGAGATTCGAGAGCGGGTGAAGTACATGCTCATTCCGATCGCTGCGGATGAAAGCGTACGACGTGTCACCGACCCGTTGGACGTTGCGCGAGCCGGAGCCGCAGACCTACTGGTTCTGAAAGCGCAGCCGCTCGGTGGGATTCGGGCAAGCCTTGCCATTGCCACCGCGGCCGGGCTGCCGGTGGTGGTGTCCAGTGCCCTCGACACCTCGATCGGTCTCGCCCTCGGCGCCCACCTGGCCGCAGCCCTGCCCACCCTCGAGTTTGATTGCGGGCTCGGTACGGCAGCGCTGTTAGCAGCAGATGTGTGCCGCAGCCCGCTGCTTCCCGTCGATGGGTACATTCCGGTGTGGCGTCCGAATGTCGACCCGGAACTGCTCCACCAGAACGCGGTCTCCCCGGAGCGAACCGCCTGGTGGCTGGCCCGGCTCGAGCGGTGCCACGAGCTGCTGGCAGCCGAACACGGCGTGAACTGAGGCTTCCCGCCTACAGTCCGCTGTAGGCGTGCAACCCCTTGAAGAATAGGTTCACGACGGTGAAGTTGAACATCACTGCGGCGAACCCGATGATCGCAAGCCATGCGGAGCGGGCTCCCCGCCAGCCGCGGGTGGCGCGGGCGTGCAGGTAGCCCGCGAAGATGGTCCAGATGATGAAGGTCCAAACCTCCTTGGTGTCCCAGCCCCAGTACCGGCCCCAGGCCCGCTCGGCCCAGATGGCACCGGCAATGAGGGTGAAGGTCCAAAAAACGAAGCCGACCACAATGACGCGGTAGGCCAGGTTTTCGAGAACCTCCGCCTTGGGCATGGTCTGCAGGAAGCGCAGTGCCCGCGCCGGCACTCCGGCTGTTCGAGCCTGTAGGAGCTGTACGAGCGAGAGACCGGCACCGAGGGAAAAGAAAGACGTGCCGAGGATTGCTACGAAGACGTGGATAACGAGCCAGGCCGACTGCAGTGCCGGCGGCAGCGGCTTGATGTCGACGTAGAAGTTGACGGTGCCGACGCCGAGAACAATGAGCGCAAAACCGGTGATGTAGGCACCGAGAAATTTGAGGTTCTGCCAAACCTGAACCGCGATAAATACCCCGACGATGATCGCGGAGGAGGTGAGGGAGAATTCGAACATGTTCGACCACGGCACGTGACCCTGGGCCAGCCCACGAAGGATCACGCTCGTGAGGTGAACGAGCCACGCCAGCACGGTGAGCGAGAACGCGATGCGTTCCAGTCGCAATGAGAGCGGCTGGGGTGCGCCGGACGCGGTGCTGGTACGGTCCAAAACGGCGGTGCCGCCGGAGCCAGCCGCGCGCCGAGCTGACCCCTGTGCCACTGACCCCTGCGCCACTGACCCCTGTCCCGCCAACTCGTCTGCGACTGACCCCTGCGAACGGGCCTGGTCGGAGCGCTGTGCCGAGGCGAGTTCCCCGGCCAGAAGAGGGTTTTTTTCTTTTTGCTGCTGGGCCCAAGCGGAACGCTTGGCGAGGTCGAGAGTGAAACCGATGAATGCGAGGGTATAAATTCCCATCGCCGACCACACGGCTACGACGGAGGGAAAAACGAGTTCTATCACCGACTCAGCCTAAGGCCGAGATGCTGCACGAGAACTGTCCGCACTGGTGCGAGGCCCGCGCCATCCGCGCATCGCGGCCTACGCACGCGCATCGGCGCTGGATTCTGCGACGGTAGGTTCTCCCGCGGAAAATTCTGCGTCGGTGAAGTTTGCGTCGGTGAATTTTGCGTCGGCGGAGTTTGCGTCGGCAGGTTCTGTGGCGCTGGATTCCTCATCGCTGAAGCCCGCAGCGGTGTCCGTGGGTATACCGAGACCGCGCCCGTGGCGTTCAGCAATTTCCTGCACGGCTTTCACGAGGGTCGGGTCGTCGCCGCGGGCGAGTCCGGCATATTCCAGCCGGAGTGCGCCATCGGCGGACTCACTGGCCTTCACCCACACTCGGCGCCGGGGGATAAACAGCGATGTCAGAAGGCCGCCGAGCACCAAAATGGCGAACGCCAGCACCCACGCCTGACTCGGGTCGCGGTGAATATCGAGGCTGACGAAGCGCGGAACCGACTTTGACAAGTCGTTCACCGGGGCCTTCGGGGTTGCGTTTTCGAACGTCACCGAGCCAACGCCCCCGGGAAGTGGCGAGGTTTGCCCGGGCGACAGCTCAATGGAGGGTGTTGCCACGTTTCGTCCTGCGATCTTCACGAGCTTGTCGGTGTTCAGCGAGTAGACCGAGCGGGGAATCCCGCCGTCGAGTCCGAGGTCGCCTGTGTAAACCTGAAGGCTCAGCACCGGATTGACCAGATCGGGATAGTTCGAAGTGGAGGCCCCGGTCATCAGCTGCGTCTTCGAGGGGTAGAAGAACCCGATCATGCCGATCTGTTTGGGCAGGGCATCCGGAACCTTGATCACACCGATCGAGGTGAGGTTGGCGTCTTGCGGCAGAAACGGAACGGCGTTATGGAAGGCGACCTTGCCACTGGCATCGCGCACGGTGATGATTGGCGCGTAGCCATTCCCCAAAAGGTATATGTCGTTTCCGCCAAGGCGAAGGGGTTCGTTTACTTTGATTTCGCCCGGGATGCCCGACGTCAATTTTCCACTGGCGTCGGGCAGGAAGGTGGTCACCTTGGCGGAGTAGTCGATGGCCATCCCGTAGGCCGCCCGATTGGTGCGCTCGTACGAGGCCGTAAAGCTGTCGAGGCTCAATCGGTAGGGCTCCAGTGAGGTTTCGTTGAAGAAGCGTCCGGGGAGAAATGACTCGTACGACAGCAGAACGTTGGCGAAGGAATCCCCGGCCACAATTACTTTTTGGCCACTGTAGCCAAACCCACCACCGATTCCCACCGAGATCAGCACGCCGATCAGGGCGGTGTGAAACACGAGGTTTCCGGTTTCGCGGGTGTAGCCGCGTTCCGCGCTCACCGAGAGATCCCCGGCGGCGCCGTGGAAGACCCGCACTCGATAACCGCTCCGGCGTAATATACGTCGAGCGGCATCAATGGCAATCGCTGCGCCACCGGCGGGAACGTTGGCCGGGGCCACGTTCACCAGTTCATAGGCCTCGAGTCGCTCCAGTCGTGCCGGCGTCTGGGGAGGTTTCGCCCGCAGCGCGCGGAAGTGATGCACGGAGCGGGGGATCACGCAGCCGATGAGCGAGATGAAAAGCAGGAGGTAAATCGCGGAGAACCAAGCCGAACTGTAAACGTCGAAGGCCTGAATCGAGTCGAGGATTGGAGCAAGCCGCGGGTTGGCGGTGAAGTACTGCAGCACGCCGTTTGGGTCGGAACTACGCTGCGGCACGAGGGAGCCCGGTACGGCGCCGACCGCCAAAAGCAACAGCAGAAACAGGGCCGTGCGCATACTGGTGAGCTGTCGCCAGAAGAAGCGGACGTAGCCGACAACGCCCAGGGAGGGCTGAGTGATGGGGGCTGAACCGCGCGCCGAGTCTTTAGTGATCGGCGAACGGGAGTCGATGTGATCAGAGGGCCGGGACAAATCCGCCGATCACCGACCCGAGGTGAGAGACGAGGGAGCGCCAAAGCCCCGACACCATAAGGAGTCCAATGAGAATGAGCATGCTCCCACCAACAATGTTAATTGTACGAATATGGTCCTTGAGCCAAGCAACCGAACCGGTCACCCAGTTGAGGCCAAGAGCAACCAGTAAGAACGGCACCCCGAGCCCGAGGCAGTAGGCGACGCCGAGCCACACGCCCCGATCGGCCGAGGCGCCGTCGAGACTGAGGCTGAGCACGACCCCGAGGGTGGGGCCGATACAGGGTGCCCAGCCGAGGCCGAACACTATGCCTAATAGAGGCGCACCGGCGAGCCCTGTCGCCACCTTCCATCCCGGTTTAATGGTGCGCTGCAAAAAAGTGAGTTGGCCGATAAACACCAGACCCATCGTGATGACCAGCACACCAACTAGGCGGGTGATGAGGTCAAGCCACGGGGTTAGCAACAGCCCGGCGATCGAAAAAATCAAGTTGAAACTCACAAAGACAACGCTGAAGCCGAGCACGAACAGCGCTACACCCAGAAGCAACCGGCGGCGATCGGTGCGTTCGTTCACGGATGCGAGCCCGCCGATGTAGCCCAAATACCCGGGCACGAGCGGCAGCACACAGGGTGAAGCGAACGATACAAATCCCGCGGCGAGAGCGATCGGCAGTGCGACGAGCAGGTTTCCGGAGGCGACGAGATCGCCGATGCCAGACGCCACTAATCACCCTCCTTGATGAGGTCCGAAATCAGGGTGTCCAGGATGGAGCGACCCTGAAGCTCACCCAAAATGCGGGCCGCGACTCGGCCCTTCTTGTCGAGCACGAAGGTGGTCGGCACGGCGTTGGGGGAAATGCTCCCGGCGAAGGCGAGGCGCACGGTGCCGGTTTGCCCGTCGAGCACCGAGGGGTAGCTGATGCCGAAGGTGCGGGCGAAGGCGAGTGAGGTGTCGGCCGTGTCGTAGATATTGACCCCGACGAAAGAGGCACCCTTGTCGCGATATTTCGTCGACAGCGCCTCAAGGTCTGGTGCTTCGGAACGGCAGGGCGCACACACCGAATACCAGAAATTCACGACCACCACCTGCCCCGGAAAGTCGGAACGATTGAGAGTGGTTCCGGTGTCGGTGGTTCCGGTGAAGACGATCGGGGCGGCGCGATCAGCTTTGGCAACTTCCACCAGCCCGCTGCCCGAAATATAGTTCTTAGTTCCACCCTTGAGATAGTCCTGCGCCAGCGGGTCGTTGCTGCAGCCGGCCAGAGCCAGCATCGTGAGTGCTGCGGCGACGACGGCCGTAACCATCCGGCGCGTCATACCGCACCCGAATCGATCGCGGTGGCCAATAGCGGCAGGGCCGGTTCGGCATAGTTGACCTCGCGATAGCGGGATGCTCCGGATGCCGCATCCGTCACTCGCTCAAAAGTGGTGATGCTCGACAGCGTGCAGCGACGCAGGCGTGGGTCATGCCAGAGGTGCTTGCCGGCCACCGAGCGCTGCACCATCACGATGGGCATTTGGTGACTGACAAGCACGGCTTCTCCGGTTTCGGTTGACTCCCACGCGGAATCGAGCGCCGCGAGCATCCGGCTGGCGACACTCACAAAGGGCTCGCCCCAGCTCGGGCGGAACGGGTTGATGATCCACGGCCAGATTGCGGGCTTGGTGAGCACCGCCGGTCCAAACTCGAAGGTCTTGCCCTCGAAGCGGTTGGACGGCTCGATCAGGCGGTCCTCGGTGGTGATTTCGAGCCCGAAGCCGGCGGCCCAGGGAGCTGCCGATTCCTGTGCGCGTTGCAGGGGGCTGGCGAAGAGAGCGGTGACGGGTCGCGCAGCGAGGTGTTCTGCCGCGGTCTCGGCCATCCGTTGCCCGAGTTCGGAGAGATGAAAACCGGGAATGCGTCCGTAGAGAATTCCGGTGGGGTTGTAGACCTCACCATGGCGAACGAGGTGAAGAAGGGAGGCTACCACCTCTCTATTCTACGTTTCGACCGACAACCCGATCACCGATCCGGCCCGCGCACGATATGAAATTGCCCTGTATTTGCACGCCAGAAGCGCCGACCGCGCCGCCCGCGAGGAGCCCCGGCGCTAAACTTGCCGCATTGTGAACAAACGTACCCTCATCAAAGATCTTGCTGCCTCCACTGACGGACCGGTTTCGGTTTCCGGTTGGGTAGAAACCGTTCGTGATCAAAAAAAGGTGCAATTCGTTGTGCTTCGTGACGAATCGGGCGCCGTTCAACTGGTGAACCCTCGCGGCGAAGAGGCGGATGCCGTCTCCGACACCATCTCGGCGCTCAGTCAGGGCAGCTTCCTCACCGCCACAGGCGAACTCAAGCACGACGAGCGCGTGAAGCTCGGCGGGGTGGAGATCAAGCTCGCAGCGCTGGATGTCGCTTCCTTCGCCATTGCGGAGACGCCGATCGCCGACGACTCCGGGGTCGACAAGCGCATGGACTGGCGCTTTCTCGACCTCCGCGTTCCCAAGAACGCTCTCATCTTCAAGATTCAGACCACCCTCGAGCACGCCTGGCGCACCTATTGGGTCGACAACGACTTCATCGAGCTGCACACGCCCAAGCTGATGGCGAGTGCGAGCGAGTCCAAGGCCGAACTGTTCAAGGTTGAGTACTTTGATGGCGCCGCCTACCTCGCGCAGAGCCCGCAGTTCTTCAAGCAGATGGCGCAGCCGGCCGGATTCGGCAAAATTTTCGAGGTCGGCCCCGCCTTCCGTGCCGACCCGAGCTTCACCAGCCGCCATGCCACCGAGTTCACCAGCGTCGACAGCGAGATCAGCTGGATCGACAGCCACGAAGACGTCATGAAGCTGCACGAGGAGCTTCTCGTGGTGGGTTTCCAGGCGGTTAAAGACAAGCACGGCACCGAAATTGAGGCCTTCTGGGGGCTCGAAGTTACCGTGCCGACCCTGCCGTTTCCGCGAATCCCGCTTGCCGAGGCGAAGCAGATCATCGCCGACCGCGGCTACGAGGTGCCGCGCAGCGACGACGACATGGACCCGGAGGGCGAGCGCCAGATTGCAGCCTACGTGCAGGAAACCTACGGGCACGAGTTCGTTTTTCTCACCGACTACGCCTCTAGTATCCGACCGTTTTATCACATGCGCCACGCGGATGACGCGAGCCTCACCAACAGCTACGACCTCATCTTCAACGGGGTGGAAATCTCCACCGGGGCCCAGCGCGAGCACCGCATCGACGTGCTCGTGGAGCAGGCCAAAGCGAAGGGACTCGACCCGGAGGAACTCGACTTCTACCTCGACTTCTTCCGCTACGGCGTACCGCCGCACGGCGGTTTCGGCATGGGGCTCAGCCGCGTGCTGATGCTCATGCTGCACCTGCCGAACCTGCGCGAGGCAACCTATCTGTTCCGTGGGCCGACCCGCCTGCTGCCCTAGCCCTTTTGCGGGCTCCGGGGTGCTCCGTCGAAACGTGGAGCACCCCCGCCGTTTGCGCCTAACTGCTACCGTGGCCCACATGAGCAGCAATCAAACCCCAGACGCCCGCACCGCCGCTATCGAAGCCGGAGAGGCCCTCCTCGCCCTCGTTCGCCTGCACGTCGACCTCATCAAGAGTGGAAAAGAGATCGACGACGCCGCCGAAGAAATCGACCGCGACCTGTGGGATGCCGTGGCCGCCTACGGTGATGCCCTCGACGAGCTGTACGAGGATGAAGACGACGACGACGAGGAAGACGACGAGCCGAAAGAGCTCACCTTCACCGTGCGAACCCGTTACGACTACACCGTCATCGACGAGAAGGCGTTCCTCGCCGCCGGAACCGGAATTGGCGGTGCCGTTGAGGCCCTGCTGCAGAGCGCCGGTGGACGCGTTCTCCCCGCGCTTGAGGTCGACTCGCTCGAAACCGGTAGCGGTCTAATCACGGTGCACCTCAACGAGGAGCTTCTTGAGGTCGCCGACTTCGAGGGTGCCGAGGAGCCCACCGACCTGCTGTTGGTTGACCCCGACGAGTCCCTTCAGTGGGTGCTGAACGAGCCCGTCTACGGTTCGCGTGCCGAGGCTGAAGCCGCCGCTCGCGATGCAGGCGCGGTCGCCGAGTAACACTTCCTCCTGACCGACCAAAGGCCGCCCTTGGATCATCCGGGAGCGGCCTTTGGTCGTACGGTGTTACCGAGATTTAACAGGTGGTTCAGATTTCAAAATCAACCACTGCCCGTGCCGACACGAGCGGCACGATAATCTTCACCACACGCTGGTGCTCGGGATGATCAATGTAGCTCTGCAGAGCTGCCTCATCGGCATAGTCGGCCACCAGCACCACATCCCAGTTCTTCGGCACTGCGGTCGAGTTTGTCGAGACCGTCAAGCTCAAAATCTCGGGAATGTGCGGCAGCAGGCTGGTTAGCGCCGAGCGAATCGTGGCGACATCTCGCTCCTTCGTGGCGCTGTCGTCGGCGGCAAGTTTCCACATAACGATGTGTCTCAGCATGGCTAAACCCCTTTTTGTCATGACGTGCGCTAATTTGCGGCCGCAATCAGCGCGGCCTGAAGTCGTTCCGGATCGATCCGCCACTGATTGTGCACCCGACCGTTGATGAGCACCACCGGAATTTCCTCGATGTACTCAGCGAGAAGTGCCGGGTCGTCGAGAATCGACAGCTCGGCGAAACTAATTTCGCCCCGAACGGATGCGGTGTAGCTCAGTCTCGCGAGAACATCCAGCACCACAACCCGCGCATCGTCGCACAGGTGACAGCCCGGTTTTGTGAGCAGGGTGACGGATGTTTCGGGCACGCCCCCGAGCCTAGGGCAGCAAAAAACGCCGAGCCCGTGGGCTCGACGTTCGATGCACTGCGTTGTGGCGCTTACTTCTTGTTGCGACGCTGATGACGCGTCTTGCGCAACAGCTTGCGATGCTTCTTCTTCGCCATACGCTTGCGACGCTTTTTGATTACGGAGCCCATATTAACCTCACTGATTCTTGAACGGTTCACCGGGTCCGTTCAGAACCTCGGAAAATTACCTCGGGACAGTCTATCCCCCGCTGGGGGCAAAGCTGCGGCCACGAGTGCTTCAGCCGTTGGGCGGTGCAACGGCCGAGGTCATCCGGTTTCGGTTATCGGCGAATCGATGATCGCGCGCACGGCAGATTCGAGCACACGAAACGACCGACCGAATCGAATGGCGGGAAGCTCTCCCGAGTGTACGAGCCGGTACACGGTCATCCTCGATACCCGCATCATGTCGGCAACTTCCGCAACGGTCAAAAACTTCACCTCGGCGAACTCGGCCAGGTCTCGGGGCATCGCTGTTTCCATTCCTGACCGTTCGCTCCGGCCAATTCCCGGCCCGGCCGCCCCTCGTCCCGGTTACGGGTGTGACAGGAGTGCTGTTTCAGAGGCTAGAGCGAGCGCCGCGTCAAAACAAGAGCCAAGCGGTTGAGAGTCGACCGGATGCCGTCGTGACCGCCGCCCAGATACCTGCCAAGGGCGTGACCGGTGGCGGCGGAATTCTGTAGGGATTGAGCGATCCGACGAACCGGCGACGGGATGCTGGGCGCGGTGAAGGCCGCGAATACCGGGGTTCCGTCACCGAAGCTTGCGTCATCCGTTGGTCCCTCGCCGCTCGCGGCAGGCGTGGCCGCGGCGGTCGCCGGCTGCGCGGTGTCTGGCGCGTCAAGGAACGGACCGAGGAAGCCCTGCATCGCTTCAAGTGGTGCAGAATCGAGGCGATACAGGCGGTGCTGGCCCACCTCTCGAACCTGTACCAAATGATGATCGCGCAACACCCGGAGGTGCTTCGACACCGTGGGTTGGCTCAAACCGAGCAGCTCGACGAGCTCCCCGACACTCAGTTCGCCCGCGTTGGGCTCCCCGACTCGCGGCGCGCTCGAACTCTCGCGCAGTGCCGAGAGGAGGTCGCGGCGCGTTGAATCCGCGAGCACGTCAAAGATGTCAGCCATGTCTCTGAGGGTAGTCCGACGCCGTACCGATGCCTGCTGCCGGTCGTCCGTCATCTGTCGCCCGTCGCCTGTCGCCTGTCGTCTGTCGCCTGTCGCCTGTCGTCGTGGCCGGTTACCGGCTGCGTTCCCTACCCGGCAGCAAGTTCCCGGGCGCGGGCGAGGGCCGCTGCGGTAGCCCGATCGAAAACGCCCCCTAATTCAGCACCTTCCAACACCGCGATGGCCCGCTCGGTGGTGCCGTTGGGGCTCGTCACACGGCGACGAAGCTCCCGCGGATCCAGGTCTCCCGCGGCCAACAGCTCGGCCGCACCGAGGAACGTGTTCTCGACCATCAATCGCGCATCAGACTCGGTAAAGCCCATTCGCATTGCACTGCCGGTGAGGGCCTCGATGAGCAGAAAGACGTACGCCGGGCCCGACCCGGAGACGGTACTCAGCGCGTCAATCTGATGCTCGGGCACGGTAATAACGGTCCCGACCGTCTCGAAAAGTGCGGATGCCAGCGCCAGCTGCTGCGCGCTAACCCGGGTGCCGGCGCTCAAGCCGGTAACTGCGCGCCCAACGGTCGCCGGGGTGTTCGGCATCGCCCGCAGCACGGCGCCGGGAAGAATCACTTCCATGGTGGTCAGGTTCACCCCCGCGGCGACACTGATCACGATCGCGTCGGCGGCGAGCGCCGGTGCGATCTCTCGCAGTACTTCGGCAACCATTGCGGGCTTGACGGCCACCACCACGATGCGGGCCCCGGTGACCGCGAGCAGGTTTGCCCGCGGATCGGTCTCGCTGGCCGTGCTGATTACGGCCGGGGACTGAAGCGCTGCGGCTTTCGCCGCAGAGCGATTGGTCACCCGAATCTGCCCGTCCACTGTTACAGCAGGTGATAGCAAACCGCTGAGGATCGCCCCTCCCATAGATCCGGTACCGATAATTGCGGTTGTGGGCAGCGAAACAGTCATGGTCCCCAGTGTGGTGCACCACCGCGCAGGCTTCGAGTTTCCGCTCCTAGACTCGCCTCATGAGCGCATCCGGCGGAAACAAGGCAATAGTCGCGGCACTGTTTGCGAATTTGGGCATCGCGATCACCAAGTTCATCGCATTTTTTGTCTCCGGATCAAGTTCGATGCTCGCCGAGGGGGTTCATTCCCTCGCCGACACCAGCAACCAGTTGCTGCTGTTGCGCGGCGGCAGACTGGCAAAGAAGTCGGCCACGCCGGAGCATCCCTTCGGTTTCGGTCGCGAGCGCTACATCTACGCCTTCGTCGTGTCAATCATTTTGTTTAGCGTCGGCGGTGTCTTCTCGCTCTACGAGGGCGTCGACAAACTGCAGCACCCACACGAGCTGGCCAATGCCTGGCTGCCGATGGTCGTGCTGGTGATCGCCATCGTGCTGGAATCGTTTTCGCTGCGCACCGCCGTGCGGGAGGCGAACCAAGTGCGGGGGGCGCAGACCTGGGTGGAGTTCATCCGTCGGGCAAAAGCGCCGGAGCTTCCCGTTGTGCTGCTGGAAGATCTTGCTGCCCTGCTCGGTCTGGCCCTCGCCTTCTTCGGGGTGGGACTCACCATCATCACCGGCGACAGTGCGTTCGATGCCGTTGGCACACTCGCCATCGGGGTGCTGCTGATTCTGGTGGCCGTAGTGCTGGGAGTGGAGACCAAAAGCCTGCTGATCGGCGAGGGGGCAACGCCCGGCGACGCCAATCGCATTCGGGACGCCATCAACGCCGAGGAGTCGGTTGAGGCCATCATCCACATGAAGACCCTCTACCTCGGCCCGGATGAGCTGTTGGTCGCGGCCAAGATCGCGTTCGCGCGCAGCACCCGCCTTGTTGACGTGGCCGCCAGCATCGATTCTCTTGAGGCCCGCATTCGAGAGGCGGTTCCGGTGGCCCGCACCATTTATATCGAACCGGATGTCTGGGCAGGGCCTGACGACGCCCACCCGGCCACCGACGCCTTCGTGATCAAGGCGGCGGACTGATGTCTCATCTCGCCGAAGCCCTCGAAGCTCCTGAACCCGCCGTTGCTCCCGAACCCGCCGCCACCCCGAAACCCGCCGCGGTTGCCGACGCTCGGGAAGTTTCCGCAGCGCTCGCCCGCCCGATCGCGCTCGTTTTGCAAAACGCCAAGCTTGCCCACCTCGGAAGTTTCGCTGCGGTGTTGGAGTCGCGCGGCTACGAAATTCGCTATCTCCCGGCCGAGCAGATTGCCGATGCCCCGGATGACGCTGCCGTCGTGATTGTGCTCGGCGGCGACATGGGCGTCTACGAGAAGGTGGCCTTTCCGCACCTCGTGGGCGAGGTGGCGTTTCTCGCTCACCGTCTCGCTGCGGAACGCCCCACCCTCGGAGTGTGTCTCGGCGCGCAGTTGATGGCCGAAGCTCTGGGTGCGAGCGTGACCCGCGGGAAGACCACGGAGATCGGTTTTCGCGCCATCATTCCCACGGAGGCCGGCCGCGACTCGCCGCTTCGCCACATCGCCGGAATCCCGATGATGCAGTGGCACGGCGACACCTTCGGGCTGCCCGCCGGCGCCACCCGCCTGGCCAGCTCGGCGGCCTACAGCAACGAGGCGTTTCGGCTCGGTGACTACGCTCTGGCCGTGCAATTTCATCCGGAATTGGCCGACTCAATGTACGAGGAGTGGATGGCCGACGGAGCCGCCGAAATGGCGGAGCACGGCGTGGATCCCGCCGATCTGCGTGCCCAGCGCGACGCCCACGGTGCGGCGATGCAGACCGCCGCGGCCGCCATGCTCGGCGAGTGGCTCGACGGGGTATAGCGGTTGGCGGGGTTTAGCGTTTGTCGGCAAAAAAGTCGGTGAGTAGCTCCGCACAAGCCTCTTCTTCGACGCCTGCGTAAACCTCGGTCCGATGCGGCAGCCGGCGGTCGCGCAACAGGTCATAGACGCTGCCGCTCGCGCCGGCCTTCTCATCCCAGGCCCCAAAGACCACCAGCGGTACCCGTGCGGCGAGGATCGCGCCGGCACACATCGGGCAGGGTTCGAGGGTCACAACGAGTGTGGTGTTGGTGAGTTGCCAGCTGCCAGTGGCCACGGCAGC
Organism: Microbacteriaceae bacterium; assembly: GCA_014377425.1. Lineage (GTDB taxonomy): Bacteria > Actinomycetota > Actinomycetes > Actinomycetales > Microbacteriaceae > Marisediminicola. The sequence goes on from JACMPQ010000020.1 coordinate 39,335, forward strand.
TGCTCGAAGCGCCAGAATTTCGGCGTGCGCGGTGGGGTCTTGGCGCAATTCGCGCTCATTGCGTCCCGCCCCGAGGAGGGCCGAATCCGGGCCAAAAACGAGGGCCCCCACGGGAACATCACCATGGGCACGTGCTCGTTTTGCTTCGACAATGGCGGCGAGCATCCATTGCCGATATTGCTCCGGCGTCTGCCCCATGGTATCCCCTTCGGTAGGTTGAGCCTATGCGAGTTCATGTTGCCGACCACCCGCTCATCACTCACAAGATCACGGTGCTGCGCGATAGAACCACCCCGTCGCCCACCTTCCGGGCTCTCACCGAGGAGCTCGTGACCCTTTTGGCCTACGAGGCGACCCGCAATGTGCGGGTTGACGTCGTGACCGTTGAGACCCCGGTGGCTCTCGCCCAAGGTCTCGCGATCAGTTCGCCGCGCCCGTTAGTGGTGCCGATTTTGCGTGCCGGGCTCGGCATGCTCGAGGGAATGGTGAAACTCGTACCGACCGCCGAGGTGGGTTTTCTCGGCATGGTGCGCAACGAAGAGACGCTCCAGCCGGATATCTACGCCGAGCGCCTCCCGGATGACCTGTCGAACCGACAGTGTTTCGTGCTTGATCCCATGTTGGCCACCGGAGGCTCTCTCATTGCCGCGATCACGTACCTCTTCGATCGCGGCGCTGTCGACGTCACCGCGGTGTGTCTTCTCGGTACGCCCGAGGGGCTCGCAGCAGTGGAGAAGGCGACTCAGGGGCGCGAAGTGACCATCGTGCTCGGTGCCCTCGACGAAAAACTCAACGAATTTGGTTATATCGTGCCGGGGCTCGGCGACGCGGGCGATCGGTTGTACGGCACGGTCTAGTGCGGCGACCCGCGCGTTCGATTTAGCTCACCCTCTTTACATCGACCACCCTGTGGTCGATAATTCATGCATGACTGTGTCTGGAATCGCTTCTGCCTGCTCTCGGGCTGATTCAGCGATCCGACTCGTCAACTGCTGTCGAATGCCTGGCTAATCGCCCAAAACTGGTCGCGCTTCGTGGAATCCATGAGTTGCTCGGGCTCCTCCCTCATAACGGATGACCGCTCGCACCGAATTACAGCACTACCCCCGAAGGATCACCCCCTCACCATCAGAGGACCTTCAGCCCAGCCAAGGATTTCGTCCATGTCACTGATCGCAGCCAACAACCTTTCGAACGATCGGCCCACAGAGCCCGTTGTCCTTCCCTCCGCTCCCCGCCGCCTCAACTCCGTTCCCGACGGCTCGGAGGCACGCGGCTTTGTGCTCTATGTCGGAATTGACGAAGGGAAGGCGAGAGCCGCCGGCACTACCCTCGCAGAGGTTGTTTCGCGACTGAAAGAGTTGGCTGCCGAACTCGTCCCCAGTTCGGAGACCTACGCCGCCGTCGCTTTGGCACCGGCCGGCTCCGGTGGGAGGGATGTCGACGTGGTGCGTCTTGCCCTCGGGGATCCGTCTGCGCTCACCCAGCACCGTCCGGTTGCAGAAGTTGCTGAGCCGAAACGCGACGGTGTAGTCATCGACCTTTCCCGCAAACGTCTACTGCTCAACGAGGACTCGGCGGGGCTCACCTACAAAGAGTTCGAGCTGCTGCAGTATTTGGTGCTTCGGGAGGGCCGCACCATCGAACGGGCCGAGCTCATCACCTCACTCTGGCCCGACGATAGCGACGAAGCCCCGAACGAACGAACCATCGACGTGCACGTGCGACGGTTGCGCTCGAAGCTTGGCCACTACGAGGACATCGTGCGTACCGTTCGCGGGGTCGGTTACCGGTTTGATCGCCACGCCGACGTGTCGATTCGTTACTCCTCCACCCCGAGTCCGGACGTCTTCTAGCCGCTGAAGCCGCGCTTCTCACGAGTAGACAGCCGTTTCACGTCGGGAGAGTCGGCTCTGCGCTCGCGCTCTAAATAGGGCCCGACGAGTCCAAAAAACACCAGCGGGATGCCGAGGCCAATGAGTGCGCCACCTATCGTGTCGCTGAGCCAGTGCACCTCGAGATAGGTGCGGCTAAGCATCATCAGCGGAAGATAAATCGCCCCGGCCGCGTACAGCCACCGCCTCCGGATCAGAAGGCCCAACAGCACAAACAGGGTGGCCGCGTTGGCGGCGTGTCCAGAAGGAAACGACCCCACAATTGCGCCCAGAGAATCCACACCGGGCCGCGGGCGATCGAAGAAAAGCTTGAGGAGCACAACGCTTTCGTCGCTCACTAGGGTCACGACCGCGAAAAAGCCTGCTGCCCACGGGCGACGGAACACCCCAAAAAGGGCCACGATAATCAGCGGGACGATCACACCGCCGATAATTCCGCCGCCGACGTCGGCAAGAAACTGGGAGGCAGTTGACGCCGGGGGGCTCTGGTGCTGCCGGAGAAACATCAGCCAGGAAACATCCGTCGCCAGCGGCGCTTTATCGCGTGCACGAGAAATGAGAGCGCCCAGCACCACACAGCCGAGCACAGCGAACATCCCCGCATAGAGATAGCCACGAGAAAGGGCCCGCATCGATGACCCTCGCCTCGACATTTTCATGGAATTCTACGATAGGCCGAACGGATAGGCGCGCGCTGGGCCCGTTGTGTTGGCCGATTGCACGGCCCAGTTTCAGCGGAAGGGCCCACATCGACAATACTGTTCTTGTCACATCTGACACTCAGCACCGTTTTTGCGCAACAGATTCGGCAACGGTCACCCGACCTGTCGCGAGAATTCAAGGCATGGAAGGTTGACCGTGATGCTTATCGCCGTCACTGGCCCTCCCCGCCACCGTTCAACAGCACTGCGCGCCGGTCACAATTTTGCCAGAACTCTCACTGCGGGGCTGGCGCTGACATTGGCCGTAGCCGGCGCAGTTACTCTGGCTCCCGCGCTGTCGGTGACGCCTGTGCCAGCCGCTCGGGCCATTGACAACGGCGCGCTCGGTATCCGTCCATCCAACGGCTCCGACTTCTTCCGCCTGCGACTGGCCCCGGGTTCGAGTGTGAAAGCCGTGGCGATTGTTACCAATCACACGGCGCAACCGGTGACGCTGGTGACCTACCCCGTCGACGGGGCAACCACTGCGAACGGCAGTTTCATTCTGAATCCGCGGGCGGCGTCGCTGAACCAGGTGGGTCGCTGGGTGCAACTCGGCTCATCCCGGCTCGAGCTGCCGGCGCGGTCAGAGAAACCGCTGTTGTTTACGATTCAGGTTCCGCAGAATGCGTCAAAAGGCGAATACGCCGGCGGAGTCATCATTGAAACCCTCCCTGTCGACGGGGTAACCCAGGGAACCGGAACCGCGGCGCGCGTAGACGTGGTGTACCGGCAGGGTGTGCGAATTTATTTGACGGTAGCCGCGGATGATTTACCCCGGTCGTCACTCGTAACAACGCCCAAGTCTCCGCCCCCAGTCGGCGAAAATCTGCTCGGGCCCGCGGCGCTTCTGATCGTCACTGCCCTCAGCGGATGGGGTTTTGTAGCCTGGCGCGCGCGAAGCAAAAAATCGAAGCGTCCGGCTGGAGCACACCGTTAGCCGGCGTGCTCGCGGCCGGGCGCGTCTCACCCTCGGCACCGTTGCTACCGTGTGCCTTGCCCTCGTGGCCAGCCTGCTCTCCGTGCCGCTAACCGCACAGGCAGCGACCGCAACCATAGCTCTGGGCAGCGGCGCCAGCTATTCGGCGCTCGGCGGAACCTCGGTATCGAACTCCGGCTCCACCGTGGTGATGGGAAGTGTGGGCGCCGGAAGCAGCGGCTCAATTAGCGGCTTCCCACCGGGCAAAGCAACCGGAAGCCTGCACTCCGGCGACACCGCTGCGGCGCGCGCGCACACCGACCTGGTCGCTGCCTACCGGGACGCCGAAAGTCGCATACCAACCGCCACCATCACCGGGGATTTGGCTGGCTTGACATTGGTTTCCGGCGTTTATGGCGCAACAGCCGCCGTTTCTCTCAGCACCACCTTGACCTTGGACGGCCAAGACGATCCCACCTCGGTGTTCATCTTTCAGATTCCGGCGGCGTTTAGCGCCGCCGCGGCCACTCAGGTCAAGCTGATTCGTGGAGCGCAGGCGGGCCGAGTTTTTTGGCAGGTGACCGGGGCCGTGACCCTCGGGGCCGACGCCACTTTTACCGGCAGCGTGCTGGGGTATGCCGCAATCACCGTCGGGGCGAGTGCCGCCGTGGTCGGTCGCGTGCTCTCAGTAAACGGCTCCGTCACCCTCAGCTCCAACGCCATCAACCCGGAAAGCCCGGTTCAACTGGGAACCGCCGGCAGCTACTCGGCGCTCGGCGCGGTGGCGGTAACCAATACCGGGGGAAGCACCATGAGCGCCAACGTGGGGGTGAGCCCCGGGAGCAACATCACCGGGTTCCCTCCCGGGTTGACCTCTGGATCGCTTCATCCGGGCGATGCCGAGGCAAATCAGGCGCAGGTCGACCTGCACGCGGCGTTTGCAGATGTCAGTGCCCGGGAGAAAACCGCGAGCCTCTCCGCGAGCTTGAACGGGCTGGTTCTCACGGCGGGCGTCTATCAGGCGGTAGGAAGCGTGGCGCTGTCGTCGGCGATCACCCTCGACGGTCAGTCGAACCCCAACTCGATTTTCATTCTTCGCATTCCGGGCGGTCTGAGCGTGGCCGCGAACAGCCGCGTTGTGCTGCTCAACTCCGCCAGCCCCGACCGGGTCTTTTGGCAGATCGCCGACGCCACAGATATCGGAGCCACGAGCAACTTTTCCGGCACGGTTCTGGGGCTCGGGTCGATCCATTTGGGCACCGGCACCCATTTCACCGGCCGTGCACTCAGCCTCACCAATTCAATTGTGATGGATGACATCGCGCTAGAGACCCTCGTGCCGGTGGCGATCAACACGGCCGTCAACTACTCCCTCTTGGGCGGTACAGCGCTGAATAACACCGGGGCGACGGTGGTGAACTTCAACGTCGGAACCAGCCCAAGCGCCGCGGTAAGCGGATTTCCACCCGGAATCAGCACCTCGGGTGCGGTTCATCAGGCTGACGAAAACGCGAGACTCGCTCAGGCAGACGCCCAGACGGCCTACAGCGATTCGCTGGAGCGGCCGCCAACCCTGGTTGTCACGGGCGACCTCGCCGGCTTGACCCTCCAGTCGGGAGTGTTCTTCTCTGCAGCCGCACTGTCCCTCAGTGGCACTCTGGTCTTGGACGGCCAAAATAATCCGAACGCCGTTTTCATTTTCAAGGTAAACGCCGCCTTCGGTACCGCCGCTTATAGTGTCGTTCGCCTGATCAACGGCGCCCAGCTCGACCGAGTGTTCTGGCAGGTCAGCGGCGCTGCCACCCTCGGTGCCAACTCCATCTTCTACGGCAACCTGGTCTCCCCCGCCGCCATTGCACTGGGCCAAAACATGACTTTGCACGGTCGCGTGATCAGTCTCAACGGGGCGGTGAGCTGTTCCACCGCCTCTGTACTGAGCCCCAGCCCCGACCCCGGCACGCTCACCGCCACAAGCGACAGCGTTACCCTCACCGGGGTTTTACTCAACGGAACGAGCACGCAATATTCCACCGGGCAGTCGAAGGGTTGGTCGATCGCCGACCTGCGCGACAGCGGGGCCGGCTGGACAATGTCGGTCTCGGCCACCGACTTGGTCAGTGCCGGCGGGTCGGTGGAATCCGTAGCGCGCGTTTTGCCACCGGCGAACCTGGAAATCGATCCCGGCACCATCACCTCCTCGAGCGGTGCCGACACGACGGCGAATCTCACCTCGACCTCGCTGATGATGAGTGGTGCCTCCCAGTCGATGGTGGCCTCCAGCGGGTCGAGTCGGGGAACCTACGCCTTCAACCCCACCTTCCGGCTGTCAATACCGGCGGAGGCATTTCGATCCAACTTTTCGGGCGAAATCAACGCTTCGCCCCTGAACCCGTACATCACAGTGTTGACCGTCACAATTTCCTGAGGCCTTGTAGTACCTCGGCGTCGCTGAGAAGCAGGATCTCTCGAACATGGCGGTAGCGGGCAAGAACTCTCGTGGCCAATGCCCGTCCTGCTTCCGAACGCTGAGCCGCCGAGTGGACGAGAGTGTCCTCGATGTATCAGATGGATGCGTCGTCCGAGATCGCGCGAGCGAGACCGACGAGGATTTTCTCTGCTGATCGCGGAGTCACCATATAACCCGACCCGATGAGCGCTCGACTCAGCGTCCCGCGGCTGTTCGTGTAGCTCGTCCATCTAACGCTTGAATAAAGTTCCTCGGCCTCGTCGATGCCGGGAATGGTTGCATCCGAGATCGTGTGCATGGTGCATCCTCTCGCTCTCAATGGACAAGAACGGACACTGGGCAAAAATATAGGAAAAATAACGGTTGCGTAACTGGCGCTCGTTACCCGACTGTTATACATTGTGAGAGCGGAAGTTGTTTGCTGTGGCAACCGAAGCGGAATGTGATTGCAGGACACTCTTGGTGCAAGGGAGAGGGTCGGTTTCGTGCCTCTGAAACCGACCCTCAATCCCGTTACGCGGCTGTTTCTGCAGACTGCGCCGAGCGCCTCCTAGAGTTTGATCATGAGCGAAACAACAGCGGCAGAGCCAACCCACGAGGCTGTTTCCTCAAAAAACTTGGCGATCAACGCCTGGGAAGCGCTTTTTCGCGCGCAGGTCGCGGTGCTGCGCGACCTGAACGAAGATTTTCCCGGAACCTCGCTGTCGTTCAACGAGTACGACGTGATGCTCAACCTCTCCCGCCAGCCCCAGCGGCGGGCACGAATTCGTGAACTCAATCGCCATCTGCTCCTCACCCAGCCGAGCGTGAGCCGACTCATCGACCGCCTGGCCCTGCGCGGTTTGCTGAGCAAAGAACCCGACCCCTGCGACCGTCGCGGCACCATAGTTCGACTTACAGATGAGGGCTACGCGCTGTTTCTGCGCGTGGCGACAATCCACGCCAAAACGATCCGAGCTCGAGTGGGCGGCCCCCTGAGCGCCGATGAGTTGCGGCTGTTGAGCACGCTGTGCGAGAAGCTGCGGCAGGGGGGTATCGCCGGCGATTAGCCCGGCCCGACGGCCCCGTCGACACCACGCTTCCAGTGGCAACTTCTAAAGTGACACTATGACGGCACCGCAAAATTCTCCTGCCCCGGCCATAGTCTGGCTCCGCGACGATCTGCGGGTGGCCGACAATCCAGCGCTGGTTGCGGCTGTTGAGCGGGGCGGGGCGGTGGTGGTGCTGTATCTGCTTGACGAGGTAAGCGCGGGCATCCGGCCCCTCGGCTCGGCGAGTCGCTGGTGGCTGCACCACAGCCTCGAATCGCTGGCCTCGGCGATCTCCACCCTTGGTGGGCAACTGGTTTTGCGGCGCGGTGCCGCCGCCGAAGAACTGCCGCGACTTGTGGCCGAACTCGACGCCGGTGCGGTGTTCTGGAACCGGCGCTACGGTGCCTCCCGCGACATCGATGCGGCTCTAAAGTTGCGCCTGCGAGCCGACGGGGTCGAGGTGCAGAGCTTTCAAGCAAGCCTGTTGTTTGAGCCGTGGACGGTAACCACCGGCGACGGAAACCCGTACCGGGTGTTCACGCCGTTCTGGCGGGCGTGCTTGTCCCGCGGGGTGGCACGGTCGCCGCTGAGCGAGCCCACCGCCATCACCGCCCCAAGAGACACGCCAGCCGGCGACACCCTCGCCGACTGGGCGCTTCTGCCTACTCGGGACTGGTCGGTGGGCCTGAGTGAGAAATGGAGCCCGGGAGAGGATGCCGCCCACGACGCCCTCGAACACTTCGCCACCGACATCTTGGAGAACTACCACCGCCGCGACGAACCCGGAGTCGAATCAACCAGCGGCCTCAGCCCGTATTTGCGCTTCGGCGAGCTCAGCCCACTTCAGGTGTGGCATCGCCTGCAGGCGCCTCTGATCCCGGCGGCGCAGAAGAACGCCGCGCACTTTTTGAGCGAAATCGGGTGGCGAGAGTTCAACTGGAATATTTTGTATTTCTCGCCCGAGCTGCACACGAAAAACTATCGACCGGCGTTTGACGCGTTTCCGTGGCGTACAGACCGCGAGCGGCACCTACGGGCCTGGAAGCACGGTCGCACCGGCATCCCGTTGGTCGACGCGGGCATGCGCGAACTGCGGCAGAGCGGCGTGATGCACAACCGCATTCGCATGGTTACGGCCAGCTTTTTGATCAAGAATCTGCTCATCGATTGGCGCGTGGGCGAAGCCTGGTTCTGGGACACCCTCGTTGACGCCGACGAGGCATCGAACCCGGCCAACTGGCAGTGGGTGGCCGGCAGCGGAGCGGATGCCGCACCGTACTTTCGCGTCTTCAACCCGCTGCTGCAGGCCGAGAAGTTCGACAAGCAGCGTCGCTACGTGGTGCGCTGGGTGCCGGAGGTAGACAGCAGCGACTACGCCAAACCGATCGTTGACCTGAAACTGTCACGCCAAGACGCGCTGGCCGCGTACGACGTGATGAAGGCGGCCGAGGCGCGCTAAAAGCGGGCAGTTCGCGCTACTGGCTCGCGAGAGGCGGGCAGTTCGCGCTACTGGCTCGCGAGAGGCGGGCAGTTCGCGCTACTGGCAGGCACGAGGCGCACTATTGTCGCAATTCGCGCGATTCGCGAGAAATTCGCGCGTTATCCAACCCGGGGGCGCGCCCCCAATTGGGTGATGGCCAGGGCGGCTACCCGCATGCCGGCGCGGGCGGCGGTTGCGGCATCCGGTGCGACAAGCCACTGGTGAAGAAAGCCCGCCGAAAAGCCATCCCCCGCACCCGTCGGATCGATCAACTGAACCGGTCCGGCAGGGATGAGCGGGCCAACGACGCCGTTTGAAGCCACAATCACTCCGGCGCGATCGCAGGTCACCGCGACCACTGCAAAGTGTTGGGTGAGCGCGAGCGCTGCCTCGTGCGGCTCCGTGCGGCCAGTCAGGGTTTGAGCCTCGTCGAGGTTGGGGAACACAATTGTGGCGCCCGTAACCTGAGCCAGAAACCGTTCCACGCCATGGTCGCGCAAGAAACCACTGGAACCGGGATCCACCGTAACGGTCACCCCGGCAGCGCCCGCCCGCGCGATGAGACTGACAATCGGGGCGGGGTCGAGGCGCCCGAACAGGCTGTAGCCGGTGAGATGCAGGAGGCTCGCGGATGCCAGAAGATCGGCGGTGACGGCATCCGGAGTCAACTCGGGGTTGGCGCCACGCTCGGTGAGCATGGTGCGCTCGTTCCCATCGACAATGACCACGATGGTTCCGGTTGGCAAACTCTCGTGAGCGGTGAGGTGGGCGGTGACCCCGGTCTCTTCCAGCAGACGGGTGTGCCGGGCGAGATCATCCCGGCCCACAATTCCGACAAAATCTACCGCCGTGCCCAGAAAACCGAGCCACGCCGCGGTGTTGGCGGCAGACCCGCCAGGGTAGGAATGAATTGAACTTTTGGTGTCGGTGTCAACCCGGATGCCGCCGCTGGGTACCACCACCACGTCATCGATGACATCGCCGAACACGATCACGCGCTGCCGGCTCGGGTCACGATCGGCCCAGGTCGACCGCTCAACCATTGAGCTCCGACCACGCGAGCGCGATCAGCCCGGCCACCCGCACGTTGTTGCGAGCCAAATCAAGGTTCACCTCAAGGCTGCGGCCCCCAGAGGCCTCCACGATGTAGAGCAGCAGAAACGGCGTCACGGCCTTACCGCGCACCCCGGCGGCGTCGGCGGCGGCGAGCGCCTCCATCAGTACCCGGTCGTGTTCGCTCGGATCCCACTGCTGAGAATAGGGAATCGGATTTGCCACAATGATGGCGCTGTCGCGGCCGAGGCGATCCTGGGCGCGCATTATGGCTGCCACCTCGGCGGGGGAATCCACCGACCAGTCGAGCGGATGCTGCGACTCCCGCAACCAGAAACTCGGAAAGATCTGCGTCCCGTACCCGACGACTGGCACACTGAGAGTTTCGAGGCGTTCCAGAGTCGCCGCAATGTCGAGCACCGATTTGACCCCGGCTGAGACCACGGTGATCGGGGTCACCGCGAGCATCGAGAGATCGGCCGATTCGTCGAAGCTGCTGCTGGCACCGCGGTGCACCCCGCCGAGCCCGCCGGTGGCAAAGACCCGAATGCCGGCCCGGGTGGCTAGGTGGGCGGTGGCGGCCACGGTAGTGGCGCCGCTGCCCCCGGATGCCAGAAGCATCGGCAGATCGCGCACGCTGGCCTTAGCGAGATCGTCTTCGGCGATACGGCGCACCCCCTCGGCGTCGAGGCCGATCTGCGGCACCCCGTCGAGCACCGCGATCGTGGCAGGGGTCACCCCCGCCGAGCGAAGTAAATCCTCAAATTCTTGTGCTGCCTCGTGATTGCGCGGGCGTGGCAGCCCGTGCGAGATGATCGTGGATTCCAGGGCAACCACCGGACGCCTTTCGGCGAGAGCCTCCGAGACCTCGGCGGAAACAGTGACGTGCTGATTGCGAGTGGCGTGTCGCGCGATGTCAGGCATTGGCCGCAAACTTACTGGGCTTTGCGGTGCTGCGGGAAAAAACTTTTGCCCGGACCCAGACCCAATTTGTCCTCGTTTTCTTAGATCGCGAAAAAAGACTTTTTGCTTTAACGCTGAAGAAATACCGCTGAGTTGCTGACCGGCAACTGGCGGGACCCTCAAAACGCAGGGGTGACCCACTGTGGTTGACGACAGTGAGTGAGGGCGCAATTTTGGCCCACATCCGCTCCAATTGAAAGCAGAACCCCGTGCCCAGCAAACTGTTTCTCACCCTCGCCGGATCGGCGATTGTCATCGTTGGTCTCACCGGATGCTCCGCCGGCGCGAGCACGCCTGCGGCATCGGCGAGCGCCTCAGCACCCATGATGGCCTCCCCCTCGGTGATGGCGTCCCCGATGGCCTCCCCCTCAATGGCCGCGACGATGAGCGACCTCTCCACCGGCAAAAGCGCCCTCGGCGACATCGTGGTTGATGGCAAGGGCATGACCGCCTACGTGTTCGACAACGACGTGCCTGGCTCGGGCGCGAGCATGTGCACCGGAGCCTGCGGAATGGTCTGGCCGGCCGTGGTTGCCTCTTCCGCAATGCCGAAGGTCACCGGCGTGATGGGAACGGTCGGCACGATTCCCGGCGCCAATGGCACCATGCAGCTCACCATCAACGGCATGCCGCTGTATACCTTCACGAAGGATATGGCTCCGATGGATGCCAAGGGCCAAGGGGTAAAGGGTGTCTGGCACGCTCTCGCCCCGAGCGGCGCGAAGGTCATGGCACCGGCCGCCGGCTAAGGTCCTAGAACTGAGACGACTGGCCTCGGCCCCACCGATAGCGGGGGCTGAGGCTGGTTCTGTGTGCGGTTTAGGGGCCGCCCAAGATACCGACGGCGGCCGAATACACGCCGAGGGTCGCGGTGGCGAGGATGACGCCAAGCACTACCCAGCGGTACCGGCCGGCGAGACGATGTGGTTCGGGCAGTGCCCGGCGCGCGAGCAGGTAGAGGAAGGTCAACACGATCGGCAGCAGCAGCGCATTCATTACCTGAACGGACAGGTTGAGCTGAATGAGGTTGACCCCCGACAGCACAACCAACGCTCCGGCCAGCACTACGGAAATGAAAACCAGGTAGAACCACGGGGCTTCGCTGGGACGGTGCTGCAGGGATCTTTTGTACCCGGTCACCTCGCCGATTCCCCAGGCGGCGGTGAGGCTCGCGACGATCGCCGCAATGAGCGCTGCTCCCACCATCCCGAGCGAAAAAAGCACCTTGCCGGCGAATTGGCCGAGGTAGGGCGTGAGGGAATCCGAAATCTGCTGCACGGTATCGAGCCCGGCACCCTTTTGGTTGTGCGCCCAGAGGGTTGCCGCCACGGTGACCAGCATGCCCACCATGATCAGCTGGGTGACGACGGCGCCGATGCCGGTATCCCAGCGGGCGGAGCGCAGATGCGACACGTTGAGGCCCTTGTCGACAACGGCCGACTGCTGGTAGAAGACCATCCAGGGCATGATGACGGCCCCGATATTTGCCGCGACCAGAAAGAGATAACTGGGGTTGGTGATCGGTGCGGTGAGGAGTCCCCGCCCAACCTGGCCGACATCGGGGCCGGCCAGCACCATCGTGACCAGAAACACCAGCTCAAAAAAGCCCAAAGCGATGGCGATGCGTTCGACCCGGCGATAGTTGCCGCTCACCACCACCGCGATGAGAAAAACGGCCACGATCGCCACGCTGACCGCCGGGCGCACGCCCCACATCAGACCCACCCCGGCGATGCCGCTCATCTCGGTGACGATGGCCCCGGCGCAAGCGACCACCAGAGTAGCCACCGACAACCAAGCCCAACCGGCACCGAAGCGCTGACGAATCAGCTCGCCGTGGCCCATTCCGGTAACGAGTCCGAGGCGAACCGTAAGTTCTTGCACCATGAAGACCACCGGAATCAGGATGACCTGAACCGAGAGCAGCCCGTAGCCCCAGGTTGCGCCGCTCTGAGCTGCGGTGATGAGGCTGCCGGCATCGGTATCGGCCAACATCACGACAAGCCCTGGCCCGGCAACGGTGAGCCACATGAGCAACGCCGTTTTTGCCGTTACGCGTCGCCGGGTGGTTGGCATAACCATGTTCACCCGGAGCCTCAGATTCCCTAGTTAAGTAAGACTCACCGTATATGTTGCCGGGTGGGCGTTTGATGCGGCTAGAGCGTAGGCATCCCGCGAGAGCCCCGCGACGACCCTGAAATCGGCACAGAAGCGGCCACAAAAGCGGGCGCAAACAAGCCCCGTGAATATCATGTTCACGGGGCTTGAAGTGGTGATCCCGGAGGGTTGTGAGCCTTCCCTAGAGGCGAGAAAGTACTTCCTTCACCAGAGGCCACACGCGTTCGACAGACTTGTAATTCACTTTTTCATCAAATGAGTGGAGCGCGTGAAGTTCGGTGCCGATGGAGATGATGTCGGCGACAGGTACTCGGCGGCTGAACATCCCCAGCTCCAAGGAGCACTGCGAAACCTCAACCGCAGCGTCTGTCCCCATCACGAACCGGTAGGCGTCCGACGCAATCGCC
>JACMPQ010000021.1 GCA_014377425.1 Microbacteriaceae bacterium
GGCAGCCGTTTCGGGCGGAGCAGCTTGCCTTCGCGCCGGATGATTACGTCGCCGTCGTTCAAGCCAGCTTCGGTGACCTCGTCAATGTCGAGGAACGAGTTGTATTGGTCGCCCAGGTCGCCGGGCTCGTTCGAGACGGCGAGCTTCTGGGTGAGGCCGGCGCCGAGTGAGTCGGTGCGGGCCACGATGATGCCGTTGTCGATACCCAGCTCGAGGAACGCGTACCGCACGGCGTTGATCTTGGCGAGAAAGTCTTCGTGTGGCACAGTGACTTTGCCGTCTTGGTGGCCGCATTGCTTCTCGTCGGAGACTTGGTTCTCGATCTGGATCGCGCACGCCCCGGCCTCGATCATCTTTTTGGCGAGAAGGTAGGTTGCCTCGGGGTTGCCGAATCCGGCGTCGATGTCGGCGATGATCGGCACGACGTGGGTCTCATAGTTGGTGATCTGCGATTGGATGAATTCCACCGCTGTCTCGTCGCCGGCGGAGCGTGCTCGGTCGAGCTGCGTGAAGAGCAGGTCAAGCTCGCGCACGTCGGCCTGTCGGAGGAACGTGTAGAGCTCTTCGACGAGAGCCGGCACGGCGGTCTTCTCGTGCATGGACTGGTCGGGAAGCGGCCCGAATTCGGAGCGGAGGGCGGCGACCATCCACCCTGACAGGTAGAGGTAGCGTTTGTTCGTGGTCTTGAAGTGCTTCTTAATGGAGATGAGCTTCTGCTGACCGATGAAGCCGTGCCAGACACCAAGCGACTGGGTGTAGACCGAAGAGTCTGCGTCGTACTCCTCCATGTCGCGGCGCATGATGTCGGCGGTGTACTGCGCAATCTCGAGGCCGGTCTTGAACCGGTTCTGCGTCCGCATGCGCGCGACATATTCGGGGTTGATGGCATCCCACGCGGATCCGTGTTGATTTTTCAGAGCCTGGGTGGTTTCGATGTCGTTCGTGTACTCGGTCATTTCGTTTCCCTTACGAGCGGAGGTCGGTCTTGACTCAACTCTGCGGGAGAGATTCGACCGAGCAAGGTGATATCCGAACAGAAGATTCCCGATAATTCTAATTTTCAGGAACGACCGAATTTCGAGCCTCGATTGTCGAGACAGACAGACCCACTATGTTCAGAGCGGCTGTGAGGCGTCGTGGTCGAATACGCGATCTATATGCTGCGGCAAGCAGCGATTAAAGAGTCACGCCTATTTTCTTTCTGCTGCCTCGAGCGAGGGGAGAAGCGCGAATCGAGTGACTCCGCGTCACTATTTTTTCGATCAATAGAAGAGTTGGTAATTTTCTGGTTGCTTTTCGGGTTCGAGGGGCTCCTGCATCCCAAAGAATTATGACCATGACCGCAAACACACGCATCGAGATCCGTGGTGCCGACGAGTACCGCTTCGACGAGATTCTGACACCGGATGCCCTCGCCTTCGTCGCCAGACTGCACGACCAGTTCGCGCATCGCCGCCAAGAACGCCTGCGCGGCCGCATGGCCCGGCGCATCGCCGTAGAGAACGGTCGAGACTTCCGCTTTCTGCCGGAGACGGCATCCATTCGTCACGACACCGAGTGGAAGGTGACCGGTGCAGGCCCCGGGCTCGAGGATCGTCGTGTGGAGATCACGGGGCCCGTCGATCGTGAAAGTGCGGTGCGCGCGCTGAATTCCGGGGCGAAGGCATGGGGCGCCGACCTCGAAGACGCCACCAGCCCGACGTGGAGCAACATCATCGGCGGGCAGTTGACCCTCTTCGACGCGGTGCGGCGTGAACTGGACTTCGTCGACGAGAACGGTGAGACCCATGGGTTGCACAGCGGCGAACTTCCGACGATCGTGATGCGGCCACGAGGCTGGCACTTGGTGGAGAAACACCTTAAGTTCACCAACCGCGCGGGGCAGAGTCAGGCTGCCTCCGCTTCTCTGGTCGACTTCGGTCTCTACGTGTTCCACAACGCGCAGAAGCTAATCGATTCGGGCACGGGACCGTACTTCTATCTGCCGAAACTCGAAGACCACCTCGAGGCACGCCTCTGGGACGACATCTTCACGTTCACCGAGAACGCTCTGGGTCTTCACCACGGAACGATTCGCGCCACGGTTTTGATCGAGACGATTTCCGCCGCCTTCGAAATGGAAGAGATTCTGTATGAACTGCGTGAGCACTGCGCCGGCCTCAACGCCGGCCGTTGGGACTACCTGTTCAGCCTCATCAAGACGTACCGGAAGCGCGGCCGCCAGTTCGTCTTCCCCGATCGGTCCCGGGTGTCGATGACGGTTCCGTTCATGCGCAGCTACACCGAGCTGCTCGTAGCCACATGCCACAAGCGCGGCGCGTATGCCATAGGAGGAATGAGCGCGTTCATCCCCGACGCAAACAAGCCGGAACTCACTCAGGAGTCGCTTGCTCGCATCTCGGAAGACAAACGACGCGAGGTACGCGATGGGTTCGACGGTACCTGGGTCGCGAACCCGGCCCTGATCCTCACGGCTCGCGCCGAATTCGATCTGGAACTCGGCACTCGCGCCAACCAGATCGACCGACTGCGCCCCGACGTGCAGGTGACGGCTGAGCAGCTGCTCGACGTTCGCTCGCTCGAGAAGACGGTGACCGATGCGGGCGTGCGTTCGAACGTCTCGGTCGCGTTGCGTTACATCGAGAGCTGGTTGCGGGGCATCGGCACCGTCCAGCTCGAGAACATCGTCGCCGACGCATCTGCTGCGGAGATCTCCCGGGCACAGTTGTGGCAGTGGATCCACTACGCCGTCGTCACGGAAGAAGGCACACAACTCACCGTTTCGTCGGTCAACGCCGAGCTCGACGCGCAGGTGAAAGCTACCGAGCGCTTCGACGGCGACCAGTTCGACCGAGCCGCCGAAATCCTGCGGCTCGTCGCCCTCGAAGATGACTTCCCGACGTACCTCACCATTCAGGCGTATGCGCACTACCTCGTCGACGAACTGGTTGCGGTTCCCGCATGAACGACCGGATCACCGCGGCCGGACTGTCGATCGCGCGGCCGCTGTACGACTTCGTGCGCGATGCCCTGCCCGAAACCGGTCTGGAAGCGGAGACGTTCTGGTCGGGCGTCGCGGCACTGCTGGGCGACCTTGCGCCACGAAATGCCGAACTGCTGCGCATCCGCGACGACCAGCAGACCCGCATCGACGACTTTCATCGGGCGGCACCCGGCCCGGTCGACCCGCAGGCGTATCTCCCGTTCCTGAAGGAGATCGGCTACCTGGTGCAGAACTCCGACGGTGCGCCCGCGGCCAGGGATGTCACGACAGCCGGGTATGTCACGACAGCCGGGTATGTCACGACAGCCGGGTATGTCACGACAGAGGGCGTCGACGACGAGATCCGACTGCAGGCGGGACCCCAGCTCGTGGTGCCGCTACTGAACCGCCGGTTCGCGGCCAACGCCGTCAACGCCCGCTGGGGTTCGCTCTACGATGCGTTCTACGGCACCGACGTAATCGACCGCACGGGGGATCTCGCGGTCGGAACCGGCTACAACCCGGCTCGGGGCGCCGCGGTCGTCGCCGAGGCGCGGCGTTTTCTCGACCAGGCAATTCCGCTCGAGCGCGGCAGTCACGTCGACGCAACCGGTTACTCGGTCGAGCAGGGGGCGCTGCTGGTTTCGACCCCGGACGGACCGAACCGTTTGGAAGACGGCGCCGCGTTCCTCGGTTACCGCGGCGACCCGCTCGCACCCGAAGCCCTGGTGTTCGTTCACCACGGGCTGCACCTCGAGGTGCTCATCGACCGCGAGCATCCGATCGGCAGCACCGACACCGCGGGCGTCTTCGACGTACTGCTCGAGTCGGCCGTCACGACCATTATGGACCTCGAAGACTCGGTTGCCGCGGTCGACGCCGACGATAAGGCCGTGGGCTACCGCAACTGGTTCGAGCTGATGGCAGGAACCTTGTCAGAGGAGATGTCGAAGGGCGGCCGCACGTTCATTCGCGGCATGAACCCCGACCGCGAATACAAGACTCCGGATGCCCGTACCGCGACACTGCGCGGGCGCTCAATGCTGTTCATCCGCAACGTCGGCCACCTGATGACTACCGACGCCATTCTCGACGCCGCTGGAAACGAGATCCCTGAGGGCATCCTCGACGCCATGATGACCGCACTCGGGTCGGTGCGCGACATCCACGGCCGCAGTGCGCTGCCGAACTCGCTGACTGGTTCGATGTATATCGTGAAACCGAAGATGCACGGACCCGACGAGGTGGCGTTCGCTGTCGAACTGTTCTCCCGCGTCGAGGAGCTGCTTGGTCTGCCGGCGCGTTCGATCAAGCTCGGCATCATGGACGAGGAGCGTCGCACCTCGGTGAACCTCGATGCCTGCATCCGGGCCGCCGCCGACCGCGTTGTTTTCATCAACACCGGCTTCCTCGACCGTACCGGCGACGAGATCCACACCTCCATTCACGCCGGGCCGTTCGTTCGGAAGGCAGAGATGAAGGCGCAATCGTGGATCGCGGCCTACGAGGCGTCGAACGTCGACATCGGCATCGCGGCAGGTCTTCCCGGTCGTGCGCAGATCGGCAAGGGCATGTGGGCGATGCCCGACCTGATGGCCGACATGCTCGAGCAGAAAATTCAGCATCCGCTGCAGGGCGCGACCACCGCGTGGGTACCGTCGCCGACCGCCGCGACGTTGCATGCGCTGCATTACCACCGGGTGGATGTGTCAGCCGTGCAGCGTGACATCGCCCGGCGCGTGCCGGCCGATGTGCTGGAGATTCTGCGCATCCCGCTCGCCATCCGGGAGTACAGCGTCGAGGAAAAAAAGGCCGAGCTCGACAACAACGTGCAGGGCATCCTTGGCTACGTTGTGCGCTGGATCGACCAGGGCATCGGATGCTCGAAGGTACCCGACATCCATAACGTCGCCCTCATGGAGGACCGCGCGACGTGCCGCATCTCATCGCAGCACGTCGCGAATTGGCTACTGCACGGCCTCGTCACAGCCGACCAAGTCGATGAGACGCTGGAGCGCATGGCAGTGATCGTCGATGCGCAGAACGCCGGCGACCCGCTCTACCGGCCGATGGCGCCCAACTTCGACGGACTGGCCTTCCAAGCGGCGCGCGCTCTCATCCTCGAAGGCACCACGCAGCCGAGCGGCTACACCGAGCCCATCCTGCACCGCGCTCGCCGGGCGGTAAAACAGCAGGACAGCCCAATCGAGGTGCACTAATGCTCTCAACCGCCGATCTCTACGACGAGCGCGGTGAGCAGCTGCAATCGGTCTCGTTGCAGTTGCAGAACCTCGGTGGTCGCGCACACTTCTCCGGTCCGGTGCGCACCATTCGTTGCTTTGAAGACAATGGGCTGGTGCGGCAGGTGCTGGCTACGCCGGGGGAGGGTGCGGTGCTCGTGGTCGATGGCGGCGGTTCGCTGCGCTCAGCGCTGATGGGGGATCTGATCGCGGCTAGCGCTGTCACGAACGGCTGGGCAGGGGTCGTGATTTTCGGGGCCGTCCGCGACCGCCAGGCTCTTGGTGGCCTGTCACTTGGCATCAAGGCGCTCGGCAGCAATCCCCGCAAAAGCGCGAAGTCGAGCGAGGGCGAGGTAGACATCGTTCTGACTGTCGACGGTGTCAGCTTCAGCCCCGGCGTGGCCCTCGTCAGCGACGAAGACGGCATACTCGTTGAGCGCTATTGATTGCCAACCGAACGAGCAGATTGGCGCTCACGTTAGGGAAACCTCTACAGATCGGCTACTTGGCATAACCACGGTTGTCAACGGGCATGTCGCTGCGCTTCTCAAAGGGCCGGGCCGGGTCGTCGAACAGCTTGGCAGGGACTGGCCATTCTCTGCTCGGCGGGCTGGCGGCCCTCGGTTCCGGGGCCGACACCCTGACAGCCGGGCCCGCTGTTTGTTTGCCTGACAATGTGACGTCGGGTAAATTCTTCGTTGGTCTTTCAGAACCCGCACGGTCTGTCTGTGGGTTTTCGCGAGGAAAGTGCCCGAAAGAGGTTCCTAAGTGACGCATCATCGGCTCAATCGACCATAGACAGGTTAGGAACCTGAGTAGTCGTGTAGGGAGCCCTCACGTCCACGCAGCAGCTTCCTCCTTTCAACTGGATGAAGGTGTGCTGATGTCGAAAAAAGGAAAAGTCGGCGGGGGCTGGAGGAAAACTCGATTCGGCCTCCAAAACTACTCCAGTGCTGGCATGGCAATTTGAGTTCTTGGTACAGCTGACAACAAAAAACTGATCAGACGGAGTTTTTTAACACTGTGCCCCGTTGATCGGGTCTTTTTTCGTTGGATGTCGCGGGCTACTCTCAGTGGTACCCCGGAAAAGGATTCGCGCGCGAGGTCCTTCGACACATCTTTCTTCGCAATGAAAGGTCGACGTGATGACGGTACGTCGCAGGCTCAAATTTTGGGATGGTTTTTTCCTTCCCGCGGCGTTTCTCGATCCGGTGGCCATGTGGGGAGGGAAGCAGCTGTGCGCGCCGACCCGAGGTTGGGCGGCGCACATTAGACCTACCTCGCGGGCGCGATTGTGTACCTGTTGATCTCGTCGGCGGGGCCAGCTCGAATGCGCAGGCAGTCACGGGCAGCCCGGGGTGCGCAGCCTGTTCGTCATCTGTGTCATCGACGGTTGAGAAGGAGGCCAGAATCGACGGTCTAAAACTAGGCCACCCGAACAACGGTTGATTGGGTGATCACGGTGGAAGATTGGGCGTTGATTCGTCGCCTTTACAAGGCTTAGGGGCTGTCGCAGTGAGAGATCGCTAAGCGGCTCGGGCTTGCCAGAGACACGATTGCGAAAGCGATCAATACTGCTGGGCCGCCGAAGTATGTGAGGCATCCTAAGTCGTCTGAGGTGCGCGATCTGGAACCGGCGATCCGGGAGGTGCTGAAAGCGCATCCACGGATGCCGACGACGATGATCGCGGAATAGTTGGGGTGGCAGGGCTCGATCTCTTGGTTCCCGCCGGTGAAGATCTCTCTTGGACACGGTCTGACCGGGTCCCCGCCAGTGCTGGTGATCGTGCCATCGCATTCGAGGTTCATCACCGGGTTGATGCTCCCTACCCGCACGACACCGGACTTACTCGCGGGGATGGGGGAGCTGCTGAGCGACCAACTTGGCGCGGTGCCACATCGACTGATTTGGGACAACGAGGCCGGGATCGGCCGGCGGAACTCGTTTGCCGAAGGGGTTGCGTCGTTCACGGGTACCCGCGGGACGCGGATCGTGCAGCGATGGTGTCTTGCGAAGCATCCGGCGCGGAATTACGCGTCCGCGCCGCCGGCTTCCCAGATCGCAAATCGATCGAGGACCTCGCTTTCGATCACCAACCTGCGCTTGAGCGCGACACTATCGCTCACCTTGACACCAACAGATGGCTCACCGAGGCGCGTAACGTCGTCCTCATCGTCCCTCCCGGCGCCGGGAAAACACATCTCGCAATTGGCTTGGGGATCAAAGCAGCACATGCCGGATATCGGGCGATATTCGCCACCGCGACGGACTGGATCACCCGCCTACAAGCAGCGCACACCCTTGGCAGATTCCCGGAAGAACTCGCCAAGCTCCGACGATACGGGCTGATCATTGTCGACGAGGTCGGCTACATACCGTTCGATAAAGACGCCGCGAACTTATTCTTCCAACACGTCTCGCCCCGATATCAACATGCCTTACTGATCCTCACCAGCAACCTGCCCTTCGCGGTCTGGGGTGACACCTTCGGCGACCACGTCGTCGCGGCAGCAATAATCGATCGGATCGTGCACCACGTCGAAGTCATCACCCTGAAAGGAGCCAGCTACCGGCTGAAAGACACCGGCTTTGAAACAATCCCATCCGCCGGACCAGAGAACACGGCAGAATTAAAATACCCATGTGGGCGACTTATGAACCGCCGAAAATAGCCCCGTTTCAACCGTCGCTCACAGCGCCGGGACGGTTCTCCCCGAGCAGCTTCGCGGTGGTCTTCAGGATCTCGACTTCCGTTTCTAGCTGCCGGATCCGCTTCTTTCCTTTCGCGAGCTCAGCTGTTTCCGGGGTGGTTATCCCGGGTCGCTCTCCCCGATCAATCTGGTCTTGGTGCACCCATTGATGAAGTGCTGCTGCGCTCACCCCGAGTTGCATAGCCGCGGTCGTGATGGATTTTCCGCTCGCACGAGTGCGACTGCGCGCGGGCGGAACTCGGCGGGGAAGGGTCGTGGACTGGAGGAAGCCTCTCAAGAGAAGGTCGAATCTTGGTATTTTTTAGGGCAACCAAACTGTGGGGCAGGTCAGTTTTTAGTGGTCGGTTTTTGGGGTGTTGCCCGGAGTCTGGCCACGGGGTGAAGTTTTTTCCCGATGATTGTCGGCGTGGTGGGAAATCCGGTCGTGGCTACCGTTATTGGGTGTGCGCTGGTTGGGCCGGTGGCGAATGGGGCAGCGTTTACGGCCAGCGGGTTCCGAGTCACCTCACGGGTGACTTGGGCGAGTTCTCCCAGCCTGTCAGCGATGGCGACCAACGCCCACGCCTGCGCAAGATGAAGGGACGCCGTCGGATCAGCAGACGCAGCAGTGTGGGCCAAAATATTTTTTGCCTGATCAACCGGGGTGACCGCTGAATCGTTCATCAAAACCGTACCCTTCCTAGACTCCTCCGTGCGCTGAGCAGGCGGCGGTCGTTCGGATTTGCGAGGAAACCGGTCGCCTGCCATCCATCAGTATGTCCAGTCGCGGTCACATTAGCGATCGCGAACGGGCTAAATGCATCCCGACGATTTTCGGTGGTGTTGCGATTCGCTCGGGTTAGGCAGGGGGTGTTGGGTTGGGGGCCTGCTGGTCGGGCCCCGGGCGGCCCGACCAGCGCTATCGAGCCGCTAGGTGCCAGTCGTGGGGAAACCTCGAGAGAAAGGTAGTGACGTTGCGTGAGATGCGGTTTCAGAGGCTCCGGATGAGCCCGGTCTCCCTTTCCAAGCGGCGGCGGGTATATACCGGCGGAGGGGCGAATGTCTGATCGTTTCGATCTCCGCCATTTCCGTCTCTGCTGTTTCGGTCTGTGCTGTGTCGGGCAAAGAAAGGAGTGGGCGGGTCGGTACCTCGAAGATGTTTTCTTCGAGTTGTAGTTCGGGGGGCTGTGTGGTGCCGACATCGTAGTAACGGAACAGGGAGCCTTTTAGCGCGCCCGAGATGGGTACATCGCTGTCGATCCGCGGCGCATGTTTCACAAATTCGCGACTGTACGGCACCTGCATAATTGCATCAGCCACGCCTGACTGACCGACAGGGATGAAGGTTTCAGCGTTGCCGTAGATACCCGTTTTGACGGTCACCCAGACCGGTGTTTCGGTGAGGTCATCGACATACACCCGTCCAACAACACCGATCATTCGATTGTCAGAAGCGTGAACTTTCACACCCAGCAATGTTTCTGCACAAATGGGCTCGCTCATAGGGGAATCATCGTTTCCGTCCCAGTGGAACCTGGAACATCAAAAATTGAAGAGAAGACAGAGCCCCTTGACGGGCGGTGGCGGTGGTTTTGTTCGAGCGGGTGGTCTCAAATGGGTCCGCCCCGCCGCTCAGTGGGCGGGCGGGGCGGATCTAGTGGCACGGACGGCTGCTGTGGGGGGCAGTAGGCCTTCTGGGGGGAGGAGCCTTGGCCGTCTGGCCGTGTCTTAATACTCGCCCACCACGGCAGTGGCGCCAGGGTCGAAAGTCCCACGGAAGGTAATGAGGCGACGCGGGAGTCCTGTGCGGCGTCGAGAATCTTGGGGCGAGTCCGATCACCTCCGGCGTCAAGCTAGTATCGATTTTTCTTCACTAATAAGTGAGTGTGACGATTATTATGGCGATTAACACCGTTGGGTTCTTCAATCCGCGATGGTGTGAAGGGCGGTTCGCTATGGATAACGAGCGGTTGACTTTCCCGGATGAGTCCAAGGGTCAGCTGGATGAGGCCATCAGTAACCTGATCGAGCGGGCTGCCGAGGTGCTTCGGTCGCAGGGTCGGTTGCGGGCGCTGATTCGCGCGAACCAGGCCGTCGTTGAGCATCTGGATCTCCCCACGGTTCTTCACTCCATTGTGGAGTCTGCGGTGGAACTTGTTGGCGCCCGCTACGGCGCTCTTGGTGTCATCGGTTCCGATGGTGGGCTTGAGCAATTCATCACGGTGGGGATGACGCCGGCGGAGGTGGTCGCGATCGGGGTGCTGCCTCACGGGCTGGGCGTCCCCGTCCGGGTGCGCAAGGAGCTGTACGGGAACCTTTGCCTCAGCAGCCCGGGGTCGGGGTGTTTCAGCGCGGAAGATGAGCAGCTGGTCGAGGCTCTGGCGGCAACCGCCGGGTTTGCTATCGACAACGCCCGCCTGTTCGCGGAGACGTCGCGCC
>JACMPQ010000022.1 GCA_014377425.1 Microbacteriaceae bacterium
CATTGACGGACACAACGAGGCGTCCCCCACCTTCGAGCGGCACGCGCACGATGATGAGGCGACCCTCCTTAACAGCCTCCATTGGTCCGTCTCCGGTCCGAGGTTTCATGGCTGCCATAGTGGATCCCCTTTCATGGAATTTCTTCCATTATCCCGCATTAGGACCCGTTTTTAAAAATTAGTGCCATAGCAGAGTTGAACAAACGCCGTCTGCGAGTAAGCGTCAAAATGACCAAAATTTGCTCAGTGATTGCCGAGCCACGTTCGCAGGCCACGCTCACAGTCGGTAATTTGCTCAACCGCCACCCGTTCGTCATCCGCGTGGGCCTTCAACGGGTCGCCGGGGCCGTAATTGACCGCGGGAATTCCGAGTGCCGAGAAGCGCGCCACATCCGTCCAACCGTATTTGGGCTTCGCAGCTCCGCCAACCGCGGCCAGAAAGAGCTGTGCTAGCGGCGCGTTGAGGCCGGGTCGAGCACCGTCTGCCAGATCAACAACGGTGACCTCAAATCCGCTGAAGAGCGCGCGAAGGTGCTCTACGGCCTCTGCTGCCGAACGGCTCGGCGCGAAGCGGTAGTTGACGTGCACCATGCACTCGTCGGGAATAACGTTTCCGGCGATTCCGCCGCTGATGCCGACGGCGTTGAGTCCCTCGCGGTAGATGAGCCCGTCGACATCCACCTCGCGAGGCTCGTAGGCGGCAAGAATAGCCAGAATCGGAGCCGCGTCGTGGATGGCGTTGTGTCCGACCCAGGCGCGGGCACTGTGCGCGCGAACGCCGAAGGTGCGCACCTCCACCCGCAGGTTGCCGTTGCAGCCGCCTTCAATCTCGGCGCGAGTTGGCTCCCCCAGAATCGCGAAATCTCCGACGAGCAACTCTGGCCGATTGCGGGCCAGTCGGCCGAGCCCGTTAAGGGATTCTGAGACCTCTTCGTGGTCGTACCAGATCCAGGTGATGTCGACGCTCGGGTTGGCGAGCTCCGCTGCGAGTTTGAGCTGCACCGCAACCCCGGCCTTCATATCTACCGTGCCGCGACCCCAGAGATACTCAACACCGTCGATGATTTCGAAGCGGGTCGGAAGATTGTGGTTCAACGGAACCGTGTCGATGTGACCGGCGATTATGACCCGCTTGTCTCGCCCGAGGGCGGTTCGGGCTACGATCGCGTCGCCATCACGGCTCGTAGTGAGGTGTTCACAGTCGGCGAGACTCACCTCGATGGCATCGGCCAGTTGTCGCTCGTTTCCCGAGACCGACTCGATGTCGCAGAGTTGGCGGGTGAGCTCGATCGCTGACCCCTGAAGGTTGAGTACGACCAAAGGGGGAACGGCGACAGTCATAGCCGTGAGTTTACCGATGGTTTTGGTTGGCTAACCTTGAGGAATGAATGAACGCAAAGCCTGGGGATTCGGAATCGCAACGATTGCCAGTATTGGACTGGTGCTCGACGCCTGGTTTCCGGCCCCCGCGCTCGGAGTCATCTCAAGCGATTTCGAGCACAAACTCCCTCCGGCGGAATTTGAAGCGCTCATTGGCGTCGATGCCCGGCGCAACGTGCAGTTGGACTTCGTCAGCGTCGAAATTGATCTTGACGAGGCGCCTAAGTCAACCGTCGACGCCTACCTTCGATTGCATCTGCTCAGCCACCTCCTGGTGGCTCCTAACACTATTAATCTCGACGGCATCTTTGCCCACCTTCCGGTCGTGGCCTGGACGAGCGCTGGTCCGATGCTCGCGGCCGATGCCGCGTCCCTGCGACCCCAGCTGCAGCGCGCTGGCATCTCGGTGACGGGCCTCGACAAATTTCCGCGACTGTTGGATTACCTGATTCCGGAGCGCGTGCGGATCGCCGACGCATCCCGCGTGCGCCTCGGTGCCCACCTGGCCCCCGGAACCACCGTGATGCATGAAGGCTTCGTGAACTTCAATTCCGGAACCCTCGGCAGTTCCATGGTGGAGGGCCGAATCTCTCAGGGCGTTGTCGTCGGTGATGGAGCGGACATCGGCGGTGGGGCCTCGATCATGGGCACCCTCAGCGGCGGCGGATCCGAACGCATCACGGTAGGCGCTCGCGCCCTTCTCGGCGCCAACTCGGGCATCGGAATCTCCATTGGTGACGACAGCGTCGTCGAAGCGGGGCTGTACGTGACCGCGGGAACCAAGGTTAGTGTTTTGGGTGACCCGGGCGTTGCCCCGAGGTCGGTGAAAGCCGTGCAACTGAGCGGCCTTCCCGGGCTGCTCTTCCGCCGTAATTCCATGACCGGCGCCGTCGAGGTTCTCGCACGTACCGGGCACGGGATAGCACTGAACTCCGCGCTGCACGCCTAATCGGACTGTGGCAGCAAAGCGCTGCACTGCACCGCAGAGCGCTGCACTGCACTGCACTGCACTGCGGTGCGGTGACAGCGCGCTCAGCTCTGACAGCGCGCTCAGGGCGCTCCCGTAGCGTTATCGGATGTCGTCTACAGCCACCCGCGTTTTTGGGTGGCTACGCCAAGCTCTGCGATCGCTGGGGCACCTGAGGTGGCCCAGACGCTTGGTGTGGCTCGGCGTACTGGGTCTTCTGGTTTTGCCGGTTCTCGCGGCTGGGAGCAGCACCGGCGGGTGGTGGCTGGTTCCCGGCACGGAACCCGTGCGGGCCGCCGATCGCCTGGACGTAGCCGGAACTTTCTCTCCGAGCGACAAAATCAGTGTCGCCAACCTGACTGTCACTCCGCACGAATACGTCATCGCCATCACTTTTGACGCCCGTCTGATCGCCTTTGGCGTGCCGAACACCCTGAACTGCGGAGTGATCGACAACAACGGATTTCGTCGTTTTTTTCTTCGGGACGAGAAGCCCATCCGGTCATTTGCCGGCTGGGAACGTCACACAATTATCGGCCGCGTCGCTCTCCCGGATTTGACAATGGGATTACGCTGCGTTCCCGAACGAGCGGCACTCATCTCCGCCCACTTTCGCGCAATCCGCTTCGTGGCCGTAGAGATCGATCACTCTACGCAGGGAGCATTTGGCTCGGAAGGCTTCGGGCGATCAGTATTTGGCTGAGAGGTGCATCAGAGCACCCTCGATTGCACCTGGGCGAAACGGTGAGTACACGCACCCGGGAGGTTGCCCACACCGCGGCGGCAATCACTACGGCGCCACGGCGATCGCAGCGAAATACAGCAGCACCACGGGATACCCGAGCGTCGGATCGAGAAGAGGGTGCGGCACCCAGCCGTCGGTGGTGCGGCGGATGAGTACCACGATGATCCAGACGATTGGGAAGCTGAGCGAAACCCAGATCAGCCGCCAACGCAATGGCGAGCGGTCGGCAAACACAATCCAGTTGATTACGGCATAGATCGGCAGCACAACGTGCAGGATCGTGTTCGCCCGGGCCAGGATGACGCCACCCTTGAGCCCGACAAGCAGGGTGTTATGACGATTCCGACGATCACAATGTAGGTGGTGGCACACCTGTGGATGAGGTCGAAGCCCACGCTCTTCGGCCTGCACAGAAAGCCGAAGCCGACTGCGAAAAAGGGCGTCACCATGAAGGTCATGTTGCTCTGCATCGGGAAATAACCGAAAAAGTTGAACGGATTGATGGCCGAGCGTACGCAGTGTCGAAGAAGGTGGCGACGATCAACGTCAAGCCCGACACCGCCGCGATCAGTCGAATTACCGCTACAGCGTGGTGCATCATCTCCTCGCCGTACGTGCATTAGGTACACGACCGAGAAAAACGCAGCGCCAGCATCCTCGAAACTACCGGCGGCCGCCGGTGAGTTCCAAACCGCCGCTTAGCGCACCGGCCAGCTACGGGCGGGCTCGCCAATGTAGAGCTGCTGCGGGCGGCCAATTTTGGTGGCCGGATCCTGGGTCATCTCTTGCCAGTGCGCGATCCAACCCGGCAGCCGACCGATCGCGAACAGAACGGTGAACATGCGCGGCGGAAAGCCCATGGCCTTGTAAATGAGACCGGTGTAGAAGTCCACATTCGGGTAAAGCTTGCGCTCGATGAAGTAATCGTCGGCGAGTGCGACCGCCTCCAACTCCTTGGCGATATCGAGCAGGTCATCCTTGACACCGAGAGCGGCAAGCACCTCGTCGGCGCTTTGCTTCACCAACTGAGCGCGGGGATCGAAGTTTTTGTAGACTCGGTGACCGAAGCCCATCAGCTTCACGCCCTGCTCCTTGTTTTTCACCCGGTGCACGAACTTATCGACGCTCTCACCCGAGTCACGAATCTCGCCGAGCATCTTCAGAACAGCCTCATTCGCACCTCCGTGCAGGGGTCCGTATAGGGCGTTGATGCCCGCCGACACCGACGCGAAGATGTTGGCCTGGGTTGACCCCACCAGTCGCACGGTCGACGTCGAAGCGTTCTGCTCGTGGTCTTCGTGCAAGATCAGCAGGCGATCAAGCGCCCTGGAAACGACCGGGTTGACCTCGTAAGTTTCGGCCATGGTGCCGAAGTTGAGCTTCAGAAAGTTATCGACGAAGCTCAGCGAGTTATCCGGGTAAATGAACGCCTGACCCAGGCTCTTCTTGTGGGCGTAGGCCGCGATCACCGGCAGCTTTGCCAGCAAGCGGATGATTGAGATCTCCACCTGCTTGGGATCGTGCACGCTCAGCGAGTCTTCGTAGTAGGTCGAGAGTGCGGAAATCGCGCTGGACAGCACAGACATGGGATGTGCATTGTGCGGGAGGGCGTCGAAGAAGCGACGCATGTCTTCGTGAACGAGCGTATGCCGACGAATTCGCTCATCGAATTCCGCGAGTTGATCGGGGGTCGGAAGTTCACCCTTGATCAGCAGGTAGGCCACCTCGAGATAGGTCGAATTTGTGGCGACATCCTCGATCGAATAACCGCGGTAACGCAGGATTCCCCGGTCGCCGTCAATGTAGGTAATGGCGCTGCGGGTCGCTGCGGTATTGACGAATCCCGGATCGAGCGTAGTCAAACCGGTCTGTCGGGTAAGCGAGGAGATGTCCAGACTGGACGCACCGTCGACACTTCGCAGGATGGGAAGCTCGGCCGTTCCTCCCGGAAAATGCAGGGTGGCCTTATCAGCGTTGAATGCGGCAGCGTTGTTCACGCTTACAGCCTAATTGCCACCGTGAACCCCTATTGAACCAGACAAAGAATGCGCGATTTTATCGACGGAATCATACAAACGAGTGGCGGCGACAGTGATGTTGTCGTCGCTGGCGGTGATCGCCAACCGAACGTGCCGACCGCCGGAGGTGCCATAAAAACTGCCCGGTGCACAGAGGATTCCGAGCTCGGCGAGCTCCGCTGCGGTAACCCAGGAGTCGTCACCCTTGGTGACCCAGAGGTATAGCCCGGCTTCGCTGTGGTCAACTCGAAATCCCGCAGCGATTACCGCGGCAAGCAATACATCGCGACGAGCCCGATAGCGCTCCCGCTGCTCGGCTACGTGCTCATCATCGGAAAGGGCTGCCGCCATGGCCGCCTGCACCGGAGCCGGTGGAAGCAGCCCGACATGTTTACGAACGGCGAGAAGTTGGGCGACAGTAGCGGGGCATCCGGCAATGA
The DNA here is from genome assembly GCA_014377425.1 of Microbacteriaceae bacterium. Lineage (GTDB taxonomy): Bacteria > Actinomycetota > Actinomycetes > Actinomycetales > Microbacteriaceae > Marisediminicola. The sequence continues at coordinate 5,551 of JACMPQ010000022.1, forward strand.
AACCGGCCCGATACCCGGCCAAATTGGACTGCTTGCTGAGGGAGTAGACGGCGAGCACCGAATCAAAACTGTCGCCGACGACCGCCGGGTCGAGAATGCTCGGGGTTGCCGATCCTAGCCAGGGCTGCTGCCACGCCAGCTCGGCATAACACTCATCCCCAGCAATAATGGCGCCGAGTTCCCGGGCACGGTCGACGGCACAACGAAGCTCATCGACGCTCAGGACACGACCGTCGGGGTTGCCCGGGCTGTTGACCCAAATCAGCTTGGTGCCGTCGGGCCACTCCGCGGGATCATCGCCAGAGATCACGGTCGCTCCGACGAGAGCTGCACCGAGGGCGTAGGTGGGATAGGCCGTGATCGGCTGCACGACGATGTCACCCGGGCCGAGCCCCAACCAGAGCGGGAGCCCGGCGATGAACTCTTTCGAACCGATGGTGGGAAGCACGGCGGAATCGCTGAGTCCCGTCACCCCACGACGCCGCGCAAACCACGCCGCGATTGCCTCGCGCAACGCAGCGCTGCCGGCGGTCAACGGGTAGGAGTGGGCGTCGGTGGCCGCGGTGAGGGCATCCCGAATGAATTGCGGGGTCGGATCAACCGGTGAGCCCACCGACAGATCGATGAGACCGGCCGGGTGCTCCCGTGCCCGAGCGGCGAGGGGGGCGAGGGTATCCCAGGGAAAATCCGGGAGGGTGAGCGCCACCGCTATTACTCGGCGCTGACGCTCTGTAGGGGCAAAGCTGTGATGATCGGGTGATCTTTGTGAATCACACCAATTTTGGCGGCTCCCCCAGGTGAACCGACATCCTCGAAGAATTCGACGTTTGCCTTGTAATACTCGGCCCACTTTTCGGGCACGTCGTCTTCATAATAAATTGCCTCGACCGGGCAGACCGGTTCGCAGGCGCCGCAGTCCACGCACTCGTCGGGGTGGATGTACAGCATCCGATCGCCCTCATAAATGCAATCGACCGGGCATTCGTCGATACAGGCGCGGTCTTTGACGTCGACACAGGGAAGGGCAATGACATAGGTCACGGTGTTGAAGTTCCGTTCGAAGAAGTGGAGAACTTAAGCTTATCGCGCCGTGCCTGAGCGAGATTCGGCCAGGCCAGGCTGAAGAACGCGATCACGATCGGCCCATAAACCCAGTACAGGGCCAGCGGCTCGGCGGGAACCAGCACGGATCCCCCGGCGCTTTCTTGCGAAAGGATTGCAATGGCCCCAAGAATGCCGACCGCCGCACACACCGCCACAGCGCGACCGGTAGAGACCAACCGCAACCCCACCAACACCGTCGCGATCACGATGAGCCCGACCACCAGTCCGAGGGGGATGCTGATCGTCGCTACGGTGAGATCACTCTGATGGGCCACCGTGGTGATCGCGCCGACGACGACTCCAGCACCCACGGTGAAAGCCCCCGCCGCCAGTCGCTGCAGCCAGGTGAGTTGCTTCCACGAGGTGAGCGGGGGCGTCGCCTGCGTGACGGTGCTGGTGCTGTCGCCGGTGCCGACGCCGGTGTCAGTGTCAGCGTCAGTGTCAGTGTCGACGCCGGGCTGCTTGTGGCCGACCTCCAGGTCGCGTGGCTTGTCGTTGCCCAGTTCCTCGTTGCCCAGTTCCTCGTTGCCCAGGCGAAATCGCTCGTCGAGACCGATCTGGCTCACCTGTCCCCCGGACATCGTTATCGACCATCCCTCAACGGTGAGCTGGCTGCGATGGGAACGGAGCGCCGCAATCTTGCGCTGAAGTACCGGCCGAACGTCAACGCTGAATGAATCGTTGGCGGTGTCGGTTGCCGCAGTACCGCCGCGCGAGATCTTCCCTTGTTCAGCTTCGTGCGGGGCCTGATCAATTTCCCAAAACGGGATGCCGATTACCGCAGCCGCACGTCGAGCCGCAGCCGCGGCCAGTACGTGATCCGGGTGGCCATAACCACCGCGCACGTCGTAGCTGACCACGGCGGTGGCTCCGGTTGCGATGATCACGGTGGCGATGTCTGCCGCGATCTCCCCGAAAGCTGCGGCGCAGAGGGCATCCGGCTCAAGATTCGCAACGGCCTCGGGGCCGGTTTCTCCCCACACCATTCCGGAATCCCGGTATCGCCGTGGGGCGCTTGTAGCGACGCGGGCATTGGCGTCGCCCAACCACCGATGATCGATTACCCCGAGTGCGGTCATGGCAGCCGAGATCTCACCCTCGCGGTGGGCGGCGACCGCATCACCCTGAGCGTTGCAGGGTTCACGCCTCGTGCCGTTTAGCTGGTCTGCCAGCAGGTGCTGGAGGTCGGCCGGAACAATCTCGCCCTTTTCTCCGCGGGTGCAGGTGAGAACTGTGACGGCGGAGCCCAGATCGATCAGGGTCGCGAGGGTGCCCCCTGTGGTGATCGTCTCATCATCGGGATGCGCGTGAACGAACAAAACACGGGAAGAAGTTTTGGTCTCAGAGCCCGCAACGGGGGTCTCGACCTCACCAAACACGTGAGGAGGGCCTTAGCAACATAGATTTCTCCCGGAAGACGTGATTGTTCGCAAACCCTCTTAGCGACCTGTGCGAAGGGCTCAGGAGGCCCTCGTGGCCTACATCGTGATCGCCCGCGCGATGGAAATCAGTCGTGGCGATGTGCTCAAGCGTAGCTGGCTCGACTCGGCGCTCGAATTCTCAGCAGGCACGGGATTGCTCAGCAGACACGGGATTGCTCAGCGGGCGTTGGGCAGGGCTTCCGGCGCGGCTGCCAACAGCTCCGCAAGTTCCGCATCCACTTTGTGTTGCCGCACGGCCGCAACGCTCGGAAGTAGGAGGCTCGCCACGGCCGACAGCGCTAACGCAGTGATTGGCACCCACAGGCCACTGAGAAACGCATCACGCAGCACCGGCTGGGTGAATTTGACACCCACAATGCCAAAGAAGACCACGCCAACGATAGCCACGCCGAGGGCGGAACCGACCTGTTGGAAGGTGCCGAAGACTCCGGAAGCGGCACCGGCGTTGGCCACCGGAACCCTGGCCAGCGCCACATCGGTGAGAGGAACCACTTCAAGGGTGAGGCCCAACCCAGCCAGAGCCATGGGCAAAATCATATCGATCGCGGTGAGCGCGGTGCCCCGGTCAATCACGACCCGTGCCAACCAAAGCAGACCACCGATCTGGGCGATCGCTCCTGCGAAGATCAGCCCCTTCCCGATCTTTGCGGCGAGGGGCACAGCAATACCGCTGCCCACCAGCGCACCGATGCTGAACGGCAGGGTTGCGAGTGCGGCATCGATGGCGGTAAACCGCAATCCAATTTGCAGGTATAGCACCAGAATGAGAAAGAAACCGCCGATGGATGCCGCGAAGGAGAACTGGGTCACCACCCCAGCCGAATAGCCCCGGTTGTTGAAGAGCGACGCCGGCACGAGGGCGAAACCCACCCGCGACTCACGCCGAATCTGATCCCACATAAAGACCGCGAGAACCACCGGGCTCGCCCCCAGCATGATCCAAATCCACGCCGGCCACCCCGCGCCACGGCCTTCGATGAGGGCGAACACCGCCAGAAAAAGCCCCACCGACGACAACAGCACCCCGATCAGATCCAGCCGAGGACGGGCCGCCGAGCGGGATTCGGGAATGCAGATCGCGCCAGCGATGAACAGTGCCACCCCGACCGGCGCATTGATCAAGAAAATAGCCCGCCAGCCGAGTCCAAGGAGATCGCCCGACACCAACACTCCACCGAGGAGCGGGCCAGCAACCGCCGCGAGGCCCGAGATCGCCCCGAGTCCGCCAAAGACCGCGGCGCGCTCCTTGGGCTGAAACATCACCTGAATTACGGAAAGAACCTGCGGGGTCATCAGTGCGGCAAACAGCCCCTGAATCACGCGAGCCAGCACGAGTGTTTGACCGGATGATGCCGCAGCGCAGGCAACGGAGGCAAGGGTAAAGCCGGCCACCCCGATCAGAAACACGCGTTTGCGACCAAAGATGTCACCGAGACGACCGCCGGTGATCAAGAGCACGGCGAACGCGAGAACGTAGCCACTGACTACCCATTCGAGTTGGGCGGCGCTCGCGTTCAGTTCCTTTTGAATTGTCGGTAGCGCGACGTTCACAATGGTGGTGTCGAGCAAATCCATGAACGACGCAAAAAACAACACCACTACTGCGACGGTTCGGTTTCTCACGCTGGGCGTCACTTTCGTTGGTAGTGCCGGTGCCGGTGCCGGGGTCGGTGGCGGTTATCTTTGCAACAGCGGCGGCTGCCGCCGGGTGAACGGGTTACACCGGAGCAGCTGCTGCCAACATCCACTGCCGCTGATTAGTCCGGTGGCGTGACGACTGTGTAGTTGACGGTGTAGATACCCGCTCCGGCGGGAATGGTAGCAACCGTTACAGCGTAGGTAGCCGAACTGAAGGTCGCCCCGGCGAGACCTTTTCCATCGTCTCCGGAGGGGCTCGCGGTAAAACCGACCGCCGCAAGTTGCAGCTTGATCGCGCTCAACGCGTTCACATTGGCCGAGTTCACGGTGAGATTCCAGGTTTTGCGATCGTTAACGTTCACGAACGCGCCGAACTGAATAGTTCCCGGGGTGAGCGGCACCGCTGCACTGGGAAACTCCTTGGGGAGCTCCCCCGCCGCGCTCACCGCGCCATTGCCCCCGGTCGCGGTATCGAGCGCGCCGTTGACGATCTTGTCGACCGAGCATCCGGTGAGGATCGGCAAGACGATAAGAAGTGCGGCAATGATCTTAACCTTGCGCGAAATCATGGGGCGTCCTCTGCCTAGATGTGTGGTGCCTAGATGTGTGGTGCGGGGCCTAATGGTGAGTCCTTGGCTCACACAAAAGCCCCGCACGGCGCTCGACTGAAGCAGTCGATCGCTGTGCGGGGCAGCTGAGCATGTACCGAGTGCCTAGGCGTCTTGCTTCTTCTGGCGCGAGGTGGTGCGCTGGCGTGCGTTGGCGTCGAGCAGGACCTTGCGGATACGCACGAACTCGGGTGTTACCTCAACGCACTCGTCTTCGCGGGCGAACTCGAGGCATTCCTCGAGCGTCAGCTTGCGCGACGGGGTCATGCGCTCGAAAGTATCCGAGGTGGACTGGCGCATGTTGGTGAGCTGCTTTTCTTTGGTGATGTTGACGTCCATGTCGTCGGCGCGCGAATTCTCGCCGACAACCATGCCTTCGTAAACTTCCTGCGTCGGCTCAACGAAGAACGACATGCGCTCCTGAAGGTTGACGATGGCGAAGGGCGTAACGACCCCTGCACGGTCTGCCACGATCGAGCCGTTGGTGCGGGTGGTGATGGCGCCGGCCCACTGCTCGTAACCGTGTGAGATGGCGTTGGCGATACCGGTTCCCTTGGTGATGGTGAGGAACTCGGTGCGGAAACCGATGAGTCCACGGGAGGGAACGATGAACTCCATGCGCACCCAGCCGGTGCCGTGGTTGCTCATGTTTTCCATGCGGCCCTTGCGCGAGGCGAGAAGCTGCGTGATCGCGCCGAGGAATTCTTCCGGAGCATCGGTGGTGAGCTGCTCGAACGGCTCGTGGAGCTTGCCGTTGACCTGTTTGGTGACAACCTGCGGCTTGCCGACGGTGAGCTCGAAGCCCTCGCGACGCATCTGCTCAACCAGGATGGCGAGGGCGAGCTCGCCGCGGCCCTGGATCTCCCAGGCATCCGGGCGACCGATGTCGACGAGCTTGATCGAGACGTTACCGACTAATTCGCGGTCAAGGCGGTCGCGCACCATGCGGGCGGTGAGCTTGTGGCCCTTGACCTTGCCGATGATCGGCGAAGTATTGGTGCCGATGGTCATCGAGATGGCCGGGTCGTCAACCGTGATGGTCGGCAGCGGGCGTACGTCTTCCGGGTCGGCGATCGTCTCACCGATGGTGATCTCGTCGATGCCAGCGATAGCCACGATGTCGCCGGGGCCGGCGCTCTCCACCGGAAAGCGGGTGAGTGCGCGGGTCATGAGCAGTTCTGTGAGCTTGACGGTTTGGGTGGTGCCGTCGTGCTTGACCCAGGCGACCTGCTGGCCCTTGCGGATCGTTCCGTGGAAGACGCGTAGCAGGGCAAGGCGGCCCAGGAACGGCGAGGCGTCGAGGTTGGTGACGTGGGCCTGCAGCGGGTGCTCGTCGTCATAGAACGGCGCGGGCACGTGCTGAAGGATCGCGTGAAAGAGCGGCTCGAGGTCGGCGTTGTCCGGCAGAGTGCCATTCTCCGGCTTGTTGTCGCTCGCGGCACCGTTGCGGCCGGAGGCGTAGACAACGGGCACATTCAGAACGGCATCGAGGTCGAGGTCGGGCATGTCGTCGGCCATGTCGCTCGCGAGGCCCAAGAGGAGGTCCTGGCTTTCGGCCACAACCTCGTCGATACGGGCATCCGGGCGGTCGGTCTTATTGACGAGCAGAATAACGGGAAGCTTGGCCTCCAGCGCCTTGCGGAGCACGAAACGGGTCTGCGGCAGTGGGCCCTCAGAAGCGTCGACAAGGAGCACAACGCCATCGACCATCGAGAGGCCGCGCTCGACCTCACCACCGAAATCGGCGTGGCCGGGGGTGTCGATCACGTTGATGGTGATCGGGGTGCCACCGGAGTGGATACCGTTGTAGGAGATCGCCGTGTTCTTGGCGAGAATGGTGATGCCCTTTTCGCGCTCGAGGTCGTTCGAGTCCATCATTCGGTCGGCACCCTCGAAGTGGGCGTCGAAGGAATTGGTCTGCTTGAGCATGGCGTCGACCAAGGTGGTCTTGCCGTGGTCAACGTGGGCGACGATTGCGACATTGCGCAGGTCATTACGGGTGGCGATTGCCATGAGTGTTGGTCCTTGACTGCTGGGCGACACCCCGGAATGCCGATCACCACGATCAAGGCGATCTGGCAGGCACAGCGGCCAGCGGTCGCTGGAAGGGGGTCTGTGGGATTCGCAGGAGAACGACACCGGTTCCTGCGGCATCAAGTCTACCGTGTTGCGCCCGAAAGCGCGGTGACCGAGCCACTAGGCCCGGCTTCCCCGCGACTCACGCCGTGCACGCTGCGCCTCCGGATCGGGGAGCGGCACCGCAGCGATCAACCGCTGCGTGTACGGATCCTGAGGCGCCCGCAGAATCTGTTCGGTGCTGCCCTGCTCCACGATCCGCCCATGGTTCATCACCACGACTCGGTCGGCCAACAGGTCGATGACGGCGAGGTCGTGGCTCACGAACAGGCAGGCGAACTGCAATCGCGACTGAATTTCCTGAAGCAGTTCAAGGACCCGTGCTTGCACCGATACGTCTAGGGCCGAGGTGGGTTCGTCCGCCACCAGGAGGGTCGGACTGAGCGCCAGAGCGCGAGCAATGCCGATGCGCTGCCGCTGACCGCCGGATAACTCGTGCGGGTAGCGATTGCGAAAAGCCCGGGGCAGCTCGACCTGGTCGAGAAGATCCTCCACCCGGCTGCTGATCTGCTTTTGGTTGAATTGCCCAGAAAGAAACAACGGTTCGCCGATGCTCTCCCCCACCGGAAACCGCGGATTCAAGGAGGAGCCCGGATCTTGAAACACGATGCCGATCTTGCGGCGAAGCGTGCGCAATTGCTGAGGGTTTTGTTGTGCGATATTTTGTCCGGCCACGAGCATCGTTCCGGAAGCGATCGGAATAAGTCCGACCGCCGCACGCGCGATCGTGGTTTTGCCGCTGCCGGACTCGCCGACGAGACCGACGATCTCGCCGGGATAAATGCGGAAGGAGGCATCCGTCACCGCCTTGAAGGCTGGTACCCGACCGCGCTTGGGGTAGTCAATGTCGACGTTCTCCAGCAGCAAAACTGGGTCGCCAGCGCGCTGAAAGGGGTCTGTTTCGAGCGCTTTGCCGGTGCCGAGGTGAGGCACCGCGGCAAGCAATTCTTGGGTGTACGGATGCTGCGGACGAGCGAACACCTCGATCACCGTGCCGCGCTCCACGATCTCACCGTTGCGCATCACGATCACAGTGTGGGCGAGATCGGCGACCACCCCCATGTCGTGCGTGATTATCACGATTGCGCTGTTGAGCCGGGTGTGTAGCCGCCGCAGGAGTTCGAGAATTTCGGCCTGGATGGTGACGTCGAGCGCGGTGGTGGGCTCGTCGGCGATGAGCATGTCGGGATCGCAGGAGATCGACTGCGCGATCATGGCGCGCTGGCGTTGCCCGCCGGAGAGCTGGTGCGGGTAGGAGTCGAAGGCCTTCTGCGGGTCGGGCATCTCGACCAACGCCAAGAGCTCGAGCGCCCGCGTTTTCGCTTCGGACGGGGTCAGTGGAAAATGCACCCTCAGTGATTCCACGATTTGGAATCCGATGCGGTACACCGGGTTCAACGCCGTCATCGGCTCTTGAAAGATCACGGCTATGTTTTTGCCGCGCACCTGGCGAAGCCGTGACTGGCTGGCCCCGATGAGTTCTTCGCCGTTGAGGCGCACGCTGCCGTGGGCGCGCCCGTTGGCGGGCATGAGGCCCAAGAGCGCCATCGAGCTAACGCTTTTACCGGAGCCCGACTCCCCCACGATGGCCAACACCTCGCCCGGCCGCACGACGTAGTTGAGGCCCACAGCCGCCGGAATCCATTCCCCCGCAACCCAGAAATCGACGCCGAGGTTTTCGACCTCGAGGATCGGTGCGGTGGCGTCGCGAGTGGCGGTGCGGGGGCGTGTGTCGGGCGCGCTCATGCGCGCACCCCCGGTTGGATCGCCACGGTCGCTGAACCAGCCACAGCGATTAGAGGCCGACGTGCGAGCATGGGCGGGTGTCCGAAACGGTGGTGCTGCGACCAGTCATGGGGAAAATCCTTGTCATTGCCACCCTCGCGGTGGTGATTGTTTGTCTGGTGGCTTTGCTCGCCCAGGACGATCGCGGGCTGACCCTGCGCTACGGCGTGGTGCTTGCCACAAGCGCATATCTGGTTTGGCTGCTGTTCTGGGCTCCGAGCGTGACGGTGAGTGACGGCGGCATCCGGCTTCGAAATGTTTGGCGGAGCATCGAGCTGCCGTGGCCCGCAATTGAAAGTATCGACACTCGGTTCGCCCTGACTCTTCACACGAGTTACGGCCGGTTTGTGGCGTGGGCGGCGCCCGCCTCCGGTCGCCACCGCGTGATTACGACCTCTCGTGCCGACCTGAAAAACCTGCCCGAAACTAGCTACTCGGCCGGCACCGTTGGCCTGGGGGACGTTCCCCGCTCGGATTCCGGGGATGCCGCAGCCGTGGTGCGGCATCGCTGGGAGCAGCTTCGCGATTCCGGCTACCTCGACAACGCCCGCCTCGATCCGGAGCTTGCTCCTGTGCGCTGGCATCGCGCCCACCTGAGCGCCTTCGCGGCTCTGACTGCACTGAGCGTTCTGGCGGTGTCGCTCGGGCGCTAGGCGCCTCATGAAGGATCCTTCGAACCGGATGCGGCGCGCCGCGGCTTCACCCAGCCCGCGATCACCATCCCCATCTGCCGGTACGGGCCGATACCGCGCGGAATGCGCCGCTGGCGTGGATCGAAGGCATCGCGCAGGCCATCCCCGATGAAGTTGATGCCGAGGGCAATCACGATGATGAACAGCCCCGGCCACCAGAACAACCAGGGACGGGTGGAGAACGCGCCCTGATACTCGTTGATGAGTTGGCCGAGCGAGACGTCCGGAGCCAAAATTCCGAAGCCCAAAAAGCTGAGGGCGGCCTCGGTGAGAATCGCCCCGCTCATGAGCAGGGTCGTTGAGACGATGACCACCCCGATTGAATTTGGCAGGATGTGCTTGAAAATGATGCGACGCGTACCTGCCCCGGCGACCCGCGCAGCGTCGACGAATTCCCGCTCGCGCAGGCTCAAAAACTCGCCGCGCACGAGGCGCGCAAGTGAGGTCCAGCCAATGAAGCCGAGCACGATGCCGAGTGCCCAGGCTCCGAGACCGCCCACCGCCTGACCGAGCACCGCCCCGATGACCAGAAGCGGGATGATGATGAACACATCGGTAAGGCGCATGAGCCACTGGTCAACCCAACCGCGAAAATAACCGGCTAGGGCCCCGATCACCACCCCGATCACGGCAGAAATTGCCCCGAACAAGACCGTCACGACAATCGACTGCTGCGCGCCGCGCATGACCCGAGCGAAAATATCCCGCCCGATTTCGTCTTGTCCGAAGGGGTGCGCACCGAAGTCGAAGGGCAAAACCCAGGTGGGGTCACCGCGGTTGACGATGGCACTCTGCGCTTCGTAGCCCCAACGCCACCAGCCGGGAACGCGGTTGCCGAAGAAATCGAGCCCGATTGAGCTGTAGACCAAAATCACCGTGCAAAGGAGCACGATGATCGAGATCATGGCCCCGCGATGACGCAGAAAGCGCCGCCGAACGATGGTGCCCTGGCTGAGCCCCTCCACCTCCTGCTGTTCGATGGTGAGCCCGGCGTTATGCGGGTCGTCAGGTGCTCCGGTCTGCAGAAGAATATTGGACATCAGCTCACCCGAATTCGTGGATCAAGCGCGGTGTAGGCGATATCCGCCAAAATATTGAAAATAATTGTGACTGTTCCCACCACGAGAAAAACCCCCATCACCGTGTTGACGTCGATGCGGTGCAGGGCTCCCGTGAACAGGGCACCCATACCTTTCCAGGCGAAAATCGTTTCGGTAATTACGGCACCGCCGATGAGACCACCGACGTCGAAGGCCACGATGGTCACCACGGGGATCATGGCGTTTCGAAAGGCATGACGCATAACGACGGTGCGTTCGGTGAGCCCCTTCGCTCGCGCGGTGCGAACGTAATCCTGGTTCATTACCTCAAGCAGGCTGGCCCGGGCATAACGGGTATAACCAGCAAGCGAAATCAGAATCAGCGACATGGTGGGGAGCAGAAGGTGGGTGAAGTTGTCCACCAGCCCCACCCACATCGATCCGCCGAGGTCGGGAGTTTGAGAGCCCACCGTAGCAATTGGCCGACCGCCGACGGCGTTCACGTAGGACGGCCAGGCAGCCATCACCCGATCGATGATGATCAGCAGCATGACAACGAAGCCGGTGATTCCGGCGGCCCGGGCGGAGGCGCTCTTGTCGTTGCGACCGAGCAGAAACCCGGTGAGCGCTCCGAGAGCTGATGCGGTCACCAGCAGAACGACCAGCAGCCCGATTGCGGGCGATGCCTCGAAGGCGAACTGAAGCGGATACCAGAGTGCGGTGGCCACGCCCACAACGATGAGTGTGGAATAGAGGGCGCGTCGATTGGAGAGGCCGGTCGTGAGCGTGGTGATCATGACGGCACTCAATCCGCCGAGCAGCAGGATGAGCACCGGGCCAAGTTGCGGGTTAACGAACCAATCGGTGAGCCGCACGTAGATCAGCACCGCCGCGGTGATGAGCGTTGCGGACCCGAAAATCATCAGGCGGGGTTTGCCCTCGCCGCCGATGACGTTCATCCAGAGGAATCCGGAAACCAGCGACAACACGACGATGGAGACCGGCCCAATCGCTGGATCGACCAGGAAGTTGTTGAATCCGATGGCCACGTACAGCTTCAGGAGAACCGCTACCCAAAAGGCCGGGAGAGAGAAGAACAGGAACGACATGAAGGTGACGGTGTAGTCAAACCCGCTGTACTGCCGAAGTGCGGTGCTCATTCCGATCGCAACGCCGAGGATGATCGCGAGCAGGGTCGCCGCCGATACCAATTGCAGGGTGTTGCCAACCGAACTATTCACCAGAGAAATCACCGATTGGCCGGTGGTGCTCTCGCCGAGTGTGAATTGCCCAATGAACGCTTTCAGGACACCGACCAGCCAGAGAAAATATCGCAGCGGAGGTGGAACGTCTAGGTTCAGCTGTTGAATGCGCGCGTTGATCAGCGACTGCTTATTCGGGGAGGTCGACCCGCGCAAATCTTCGAGCGGGTCGCCCGAAACCGCAGTGAGCACGTAAATGATGTAGCTGGCCACCAGAAGCACCAGGATCGAGGCGCCGAGGCGCCGAATAATGAAAGTGAGCATGACCGGCCCTTCGATAGTGCGTGACGTTCACCGAACGCACCGGTTGGGGCAGGCTCGAAAGCCAGCCCCAACCGAGTACCGCTGACTACTTTGCGGCGGGTGCCTTAGCCGGTGCCCACTGCCAGAAGTTCCAGAAGTACTGAGGCGCTAGGAACGCCGGGTCGACGTTTGTGACCTTCTCGCTCCACGCAGCGACTCCGGGAAACTGGAAGATCGGCACGGTCCACGATTGAGCCGCGACCGCCTTCTCGGCCTCCACCAGAAGCGACTGCTGCTTCTGCTTATCGGTCTCGGTCATCAGCTCGTCAAAGATACTCGTGACCTTCTTGTCGCCCCAGCCGTAGTAGTTGTTGAGGCCTCCGGGAATGTAATTCGCCTGCGATTCACCCACTGCGAGGCTCGTCGATTGCCAGCCGAACAGGGCGGCGTCGTAGTCGTTGGGCTTGGACTGCAGGTCCTGACCCCACGTAGTACTGCCGCCGTCTACGACCGTGATGCCGGCGAGCGCTGCCGACTGCCGAATCAGCTCGAATTCCTGCTGGCGCCGGGTGTTCGTCTTGCCGTAGAGAAAACGAACACTAACCGCTGCAGCGCCCGCCTTGGCGAGGTTGGCTTTGGCACCCTCGATGTCGACCTTGTCGTAAACCGAGTAGGACCCCTCCTTGATCGTCGCCGCGTAGCCGTCGGTGCCGGGCAAGAACATCGTGGACTGGCGCAGTTTGGCGTCGGGCTGCAGCGGCCTGATCAGTTTTTCCAAAATGTCTTGCCGGGGAATGGTCTTGAGAAATGCTTCGCGAACCAGTTTGGCTTTGCCGGCATCTCCCCCGTAGGTCTTGGGATCGAACGGACCGCCGTTGGTCACCTGCAGGTCGACATGCTCGTAGGTAGCTTCGGGCGCGCTCTTGTATTTGACCTCGGCAAGACCCTTGATCTGGGTGAGCAAGTCCGCCGTCGGCTGACCCGAGGCAATCCGAACCTCACCATTTTGCAGGGCGGTTATTTGCGATTGCGGATCACCGATCACGCGAACAATGACCTTTTGAAATTTCGGTGACGGACCCCAGGTGTAATCCTTGCGAGCGGTGAGCGTCACATACTGCTGATCTTTCAGATCGGTAATGACGTACGGCCCGCTGGACAGCACTTTTTGCTTCTCCTTGGGCATGTCCACGAATTTATAGTCGTTGCTCCAGGCCTTTGCAACTGGGCTCAAGAAAGCGGAGTCCTTTTTCTGCACCGCCGTTATGAAGGCCTTTTTCGCGTCCTCCCCGGTGTACTTCTTGTTGGGGTAGGCCAGTTGAACAGTTCCGTGGGCGGAGACTCCCACCGGGAACGAAAGCTCCCAGTCGACGAAGTATTTGTCGTAGACCATCGTGATGCTGCGGTTGTCATCGCTCAACGTGGGCGTTTTGCTCACGAGGTCGAGACCCACACCCTTGGTTGCCCCCGCGTTGAAGAAGACCCCCGCGTCTAGTTCCGCTTGGTTGGTGACGTTTCCCTCTGCGTCGGTCTTTTCCTCGACGTTCGTGAGGTGGGTAGTTTGGGCCGCCCAAGTGAGTAGCAGGTCGGCTCCATCAACCGGGGTGCCATCGGACCACTTCACGCCTTCGTTGACGGTGTACTTAACGGTTAGCGGATCTTTGGATTCGACCGAGTATGTGCCAAACCCGGTGTTTTTCACCAACTCGTTTTTATTGTTGTAGTAATTAAAACTTGAATTTGCGAGATAAAAGATATTGTTATTTGCCGCCGCGTTACCGGTAGCCGAGAGGACATTGTATTCCTGCAGCGGATCGTTCCAGGCGGTATTTATCGAGGTTCCCCCGATTACCTCTGATGCCCTGGGCACCGAGCATCCGGAAAGCAATATGGCACCGCTGGTGATAATCGCACCAGCGATCCAAAGTCGTTTCAGTTTCATGTTTCCTCCTTGGCAGGTGGTCAGCTACGCGGGTGGTCGGCACCGACACGCGAAGGCATCGAAAAGCCGAGTCTTAGTACCCTAAACAGGGGTCAACGGGTATCCCTAGCGCTTCGAGGAAACGTTACGCAGCGGTGACAAATCGGACAAATATTTATAGAAGCTAGTGCAAAGTTGCAAAATAGCGGCTCTGCACGCTAGTTTTCCGAGCCGAAGCGCCTTGACCCGCGACATTTGTGAGGCCGCCATCGAGACGGCGACCGACTCGCTCACGGTCAATGGGCTCCGCGCGGCGGCGTACGATCGACACGACTCGGGAGGGATTCATGGCGTCGACGCTCGACAGTGCGGCTCACGGCGGAAGGGGCCGTGGAACCTGGCTTAGTTCCGTGCAGCCGGTGGCCGTGGGGGGAAGACGGCGTCTCGGCACGGAAATATTGCTCGTGTTGGGGCTCTCGCTCGGGGCATCCGCTGTCTACTCCATCGTGTCGATTATCAACCGCGTGACACTGCCGCAAAAGCTGTCATCGCAGACGGCGACTATCAACGGCTCGCTCAGCGATCGGCCGATCTTTGATCTGACCTATCAATTTTTGGCACTCTTCTTTGACTTGGTGCCGGTTGCCCTCGTTGTATTTCTGATCTGGGATGCCTCGGTGCCGCATCTGCGGGGGCTCGGAATTGACTTTCGGATGCCCAGACGAGACCTCCTCGTCGGTGTCGCCCTCGCGCTCGCCATCGGCCTCCCGGGAATCGGTGTCTATCTGGGCTCTAAGGCGCTTGACCTCGGCGTCACCGTGGTCGCAGCGCCCCTCGATCGCTTCTGGTGGACCGTGCCGATTTTGCTGTTTTCAGCGCTTAGGGCCGGTCTTCAGGAGGAGGTCATCGTGATTGGTTACCTCTTTGCCCGATTACGGGCGCTGGGGTGGCGCGCCTGGCCAATCATTGTGTCGACCGCGGCCCTGCGCGGCAGCTATCACCTCTACCAGGGGTTCGGTGCTTTTGTCGGTAACTTCGCGATGGGGGTGCTCTTCGGGTGGCTGTACGCCCGCTACGGTCGACTCCTTCCGTTGATCATCGCCCACACTCTGATCGACGCCGCGATCTTCGTCGGTTACCCGTTTGCCGCAGCCGCCTTTCCCGCAATTTTTGGCACGGCGCGGTGACATGAGCCGCACTCCGGTTTAGGCTCTAAAGATTGCACAACGGTGTGCAGCCGCCTTCGGGTGGGGTGGGGCCTCGCGGCCAGAGGTGTTGCGGGGGTGCACCGCCCGGTGGCGTTGATGAGCGAAGGTGAGAAATGACCCCAGGAATTGATACCCCAGGAATTGACTACGAGGAGATCGAGAAATCCTCCCGCTTCGTCGAGTTGAAGAAGCGGCACCGAAGCTTCGTTTTTCCACTGGCCATCGGATTTCTGGTCTGGTATCTCGCCTACGTCTTGCTCGCCGACTACGCGCACGACTTTATGGCCGCCCGAGTGTGGGGAAACATCACAATCGGTTTGATTCTCGGGCTTCTGCAATTCGTCTCGACCTTCGCCATCACAATGGCCTACGTCTCCTACGCGAACCGCCGAATTGACCCACTGGCCGTCGAACTTCGTGCAGAGCTGGAGAACCACGAAGGAGCTAAACCATGAGCGCACTGACCACGATCGCTGGCGCGAATTTCGCCGCTGACTCACTCTCCGCGGTGCCCGGGGCTGCAATTTCCGCAACCGCCGCCAGCACCACCGTGGGGAACCCGCTGCTGAACATCTCAATTTTCGCGGGCTTCGTGGCCGTAACCCTCGTGATCGTGGTGCGGGCCAGCCGGAACAACAGCACCGCGGCCGACTACTACGCGGCCGGACGATCGTTCACCGGCCCGCAAAATGGCACGGCGATCGCCGGTGACTACCTGTCGGCGGCATCCTTCCTCGGAATTTGCGGCGCCATCGCGATCAACGGTTATGACGGCTTTCTCTACTCCATAGGTTTTTTGGTGGCGTGGCTCGTGGCGCTGTTGCTGGTCGCCGAACTCACCCGCAACACCGGCAAATTCACGATGGCCGATGTACTGTCGTTTCGGCTCAAACAGCGCCCAGTGCGCCTCGCCGCGGCGACCACCACCCTGGCCGTGTGCTTCTTCTACCTCTTGGCCCAGATGGCTGGGGCTGGTGGGCTGGTGTCGCTGCTGCTCGGCATCAACGATCGACTGGGGCAATCGCTCGTGATTTCGGTGGTCGGGGCCATCATGATCGTGTACGTGCTAGTCGGCGGGATGAAGGGCACCACCTGGGTGCAGATTGTGAAAGCCGGGCTACTGATCGCCGGTGCCCTGATAATGACCGTCTGGGTTTTGGCGCTTCACGGTTTCAACCTGTCGACGCTGCTCGGCGCGGCTGCGGCCCGCGGCGGTGAGGGCGTGCTGAGCCCGGGAATGCAATACGGACTCACCGGAATTAGCCGACTGGATTTCGTGTCGCTCGCCCTCGCACTCGTGCTCGGAACCGCGGGGCTGCCGCACGTTCTGATGCGATTTTATACCGTTCCGACCGCAAAGGAGGCCCGCCGCTCGGTGGTCTGGGCGATCTGGCTGATCGGCGTGTTCTACCTGTTCACCCTCGTGCTCGGATACGGCGCCGGAGCGCTGATTGGGGCCGAACGCATTAAGGCAGCCCCCGGCGGGGTGAACTCCGCCGCACCGCTACTGGCCTTCGAATTGGGCGGCCCAGTATTGCTCGGGCTGATCTCCGCGGTAGCTTTCGCCACCATTCTCGCGGTCGTCGCGGGCCTCACCATCACCGCTGCGGCATCCTTTTCGCACGATGTCTACGCGAGTGTACTGAAGAAGGGCAAAGCCGATCCCGCTGCCGAGGTGCGGGTTGCACGCATCACCGTGGTGGTGATCGGAGTTCTTTCCATCGCCGGAGGCATCGGGGTGCAGGGGCAGAACATCGCCTTCCTCGTGGCTCTCGCCTTCGCCGTGGCGGCCTCCGCCAACCTGCCGACCATCCTGTATTCGCTCTACTGGAAACGCTTCAGCACTCGCGGGGCGCTCTGGAGCATGTACGGCGGGCTCGGCTCGTCAATTATTCTGATCGCGTTCTCACCGGTCGTGTCCGGAAGCCCGACGGCAATGATTCCCGGAGTTGATTTTCACCTCTTCCCGCTGAACAACCCAGGGCTCGTCTCCATCCCCCTCGGCTTCCTGCTTGGCTGGCTCGGAACGGTCTCCAGCCAGACGCTCGAGAACCCGGCCATCGCCGCCGAGATGGAGGTGCGCTCGCTCACCGGATATGGAGCCGAAAAAGCCGCCGATCACTGACGAAATGTCGGTGATCAACGGCTTTTTCATGCGAGTGCCTAGGGTGCTACTGACCCGTCCCGCGTGTACTCGAAGGCCCAGCGCCTACTCGAAGGCCCAGCGCCTACTCGAAGGCCTCAGGCGGCGGGCAGGAGCACACCAGGTTGCGGTCGCCGTAGGCCTGATCGATACGGCGCACTGCCGGCCAGTATTTTCCTCGGATGATGCCGCGCACCGGGTACACCGCCTGCTCGCGGGTGTAGGGGTGAGTCCACTCCCCCTCGATCACCGATTGCGCGGTGTGCGGGGCGTTGCGAAGCGGGTTGTCGTCGCCGAGGCTCTGTGCCACGGCATCCGCTTCGAGGCGAATGGCGATCATTGCCTCGATGAAGCGGTCGATTTCGGCGAGGTCTTCGCTTTCGGTCGGCTCCACCATGAGCGTGCCCGCCACCGGAAACGACATGGTCGGGGCGTGGAAACCGTAATCGATGAGGCGCTTGGCTACGTCGTCGACGGTGACCCCGGTGGCTGCGGTCAAGGGACGCAGATCGAGAACGCACTCGTGCGCGATGAGGCCGTTGTCGCCGGAATACAGGATCGGGTAGTGATCGCGCAACCGCACCGCAACGTAGTTGGCGGCTAAAACAGCGGCGGCGGTGGCATCCCGCAGGCCGTCCGAGCCCATCATGCGCACGTAGGCCCAGCTGATGGGCAAAATGCTCGGGCTGCCGTAGGGCGCGGCAGACACCGGGGCACCGGCGTGGAAATCGTGCTGCGCCATGGGGTGCCCGGGCAGGTACGGTGCGAGGTGCGCCTTGGCCGCGACCGGGCCGACCCCGGGGCCGCCACCGCCGTGCGGGATGCAGAAGGTTTTGTGTAGGTTGAGGTGCGAGACATCCCCGCCGAAGTCGCCGAAGCGGGCAAAGCCCAACAGCGCGTTGAGGTTCGCGCCGTCAACGTAGACCTGGCCGCCGGCATCGTGGACCGCCTTGCAGATGGTGCCAACCTCGTGCTCGTACACCCCGTGGGTGGACGGGTAGGTGATCATCAGCGCGGAAATGTTTTCGGCGTGCTCGGCGATCTTGGCGCGCAGATCATCGAGGTCGACGTTTCCGAGCTCGTCACAAGCCACCACCACCACGCGCATTCCGGCGAGCACGGCGCTGGCGGCGTTGGTGCCGTGGGCGCTGGAGGGTATGAGACACACGGTGCGATGGTCGTCGCCGCGCCCGCGGTGGTAGCCGCGAATCGCCAGGAGCCCGGCAAGCTCACCTTGGCTGCCAGCATTCGGCTGCAGCGACACCGAGTCGTAGCCGGTGAGATCCGCAAGCCATCCCTGCAACTGGTCGATCAGGGCGAGGTAGCCAGCGATGTCCGCTGCTGGGGCGAAGGGGTGTAGTCCGCCAAATTCGGGCCAGGTGACGGCCTCCATCTCGGTAGCCGCATTGAGCTTCATGGTGCACGAGCCAAGCGGAATCATCCCCCGGTCCAGCGCATAGTCGAGGTCGGCGAGGTGCTTGAGGTAGCGCATCATCGAGGTTTCGGAGCGGTGGGTGTTGAAGACCGGGTGGGTCAAAAACTCGGTCGTGCGCTGCATGGTCGACGGAATCCAGGCGTCGATTTCGCGCGGGACGGTATCGTCGGCCAGTTCTTCGCCGAGAAGTTCGGCGACGATGCGGGTGTCGGCGAGCGTTGTGGTCTCGTCGACCGAAAGCTGCACGTGCGTGGCGTCCACCAGGTGGAAGAGGTAGCCGGCGTTGTGGGCACGCTGCACAAGGGATACGGCATCCGTTTTGGTGCGCAGGGTGAGGGTGTCGAAGTAGTTGCCGCTGGCGACGGTGTGACCGGCCTCGGTGGCCGCCCGAGCAAGCACCCGGGTGAGGCGGGTGATGGTGGTGGCGATCTGGGTGAGGCCTTGAGGACCGTGATAGACGGCGTACATCGAGGCCATCACCGCGAGCAGCACCTGCGCGGTGCAGATGTTGCTGGTGGCTTTGTCTCGCCGGATGTGCTGCTCGCGCACCTGCAGCGAGAGACGGTAGGCGGGGTGGCCGGCGGCATCCTGAGAAACACCGACCAGACGACCGGGAAGCTGACGCTCGAGCCCGGCACGAACCGCCATGTAGCCCGCGTGAGGTCCTCCGAGACCCATCGGCACACCGAAACGCTGGCTGGTGCCCACGGCCACGTCCGCTCCGAGTTCGCCGGGGGCGGCGACCAAGGTCAGGGCGAGAAGATCAGCGGCAACAATGGTCAATGCGCCCTGCGACTTGGCCAGCGCGATGATTGCGGTCGGGTCCCAGAGGCGACCGGAGGCCCCGGGGTACTGCACGAAGATCCCGAAGGCAGCTGGTAATTCGACCGGGTTCTTGGCCAACGGAAGCTCAACCAGCTCGATGCCAACAACCTCCGCCCGGTTCTTCAGCAGCGCCTTGGTCTGCGGCAGGGTATCGGCGTCGACGATGAAGACAGAGGAATCGGCCTTCGAGGAACGGCGAGCCAGCAGCATTCCCTCGACCACTGCGGTGCCCTCATCGAGCATGGAGGCGTTGGCCGTGGTCATCCCGGTGAGGTCGGCGATCATCGTCTGAAAATTGATCAGCGCCTCGAGGCGACCCTGAGAGATTTCCGGCTGATAGGGGGTGTAGGCCGTGTACCAGCTCGGATTTTCGAGCACGTTGCGCTTGATCACGGCCGGCGTGATGGTGTCGTAGTAACCCAGCCCAATCATCGAGCGGTTTACCGTGTTGCGGTTGGCGAGCAGGCGCAGTTCGGCGATCGCCTCGCGCTCGGTGGCCGCAGGCGGCAGCACCGAGTCTGCGGCCGAGCGGAAGCCGTCAACGTGAATCGAGGCCGGAACCGCGGCCCGCACGAGGGCGTCGACCGAATCGTAGCCGATCGCTCCCAGCATGGTTTCTTGCGCGTCGGCGTCGGTGCCGATGTGCCGGCTGGCGAAGGCGCTTAGGTCATGGGTGGTCTTGGCTGCCAACACGTGCCCCGCCATTATTCGCCGACCAATACGGAGTACTCGGCGAAGGTCATGAGCTCCGGTAGCTCAATAAAGCGGATCTTGACCAACCAGCCGGCGCCGAAGGGATCGCTATTGACCAGTTCCGGGGAGTCCACAACGGCGTCGTTCACCTCGGTCACTTCGCCGTTTACCGGCGCAAACAGTTCGCCAACACTCTTGGTGGACTCGATTTCACCGATAACGGTTCCGGTGGTCACCGACGCACCGTTATTCGGCAGGTCAACGAACACCACGTCTCCGAGCTTCTCGGCGGCGTAGGCGGTAATGCCGATGGTGGCGACATCGTTCTCAATGAGCACCCACTCGTGCTCGGCGGTGTACTGAAGCGTGCTCTGCTCTGGCATTAGTTGCTCTCTCGTTTGTAGAAAGGAAGGGGGGTCACGGATGCCGCAACGCGGGTACCGCGAACGTCGATGAACAGCTCGGCGCCGACATCCGCACATTTCGGATCGACGTACGCCATGGCAATGGGGTAGCCGAGAGTGGGCGAAAGGGCGCCGCTGGTGATGAGTCCGACCGGTGCTGTGCTGGTCGCATCGGCGAATATCTCATAGCCGGCCCGACCTGCACGTTTGCCGCTGGAGCGGAGCCCAACCAAAACGCGCATCTCGGCATCCGCTGATTGCGCCTCAATCGGTGCCCGGCCCACGAAGTCGCCCTCCTTGGACAGGTTGACCACGCGGGCGAGCCCGGCCTGCGCCGGAAAGATGTCGAGCCCAAGCTCGTGGCCGTAGAGCGGCATGCCGGCCTCAAGCCGCAGGGTGTCGCGACTGGCAAGCCCCGCGGGCACAAGCCCACTGCCGGCGCCGGTTTCGGCGAGCGCCTCCCAGAGTGCGGGAGCTGCCTCGGGGGCGAGATACAGTTCAAAACCGTCTTCGCCGGTGTAGCCGGTGCGGGCCAGAAGTACCGCGTGTTCGCCAAACATTCCGGCCACCGACCAGTAGTAGCGAAGCTCGGCGAGTCCGGCAACGTGCAGCCCCGGGAGCTCCTGCAGTATTTCTAATGCCCGCGGCCCCTGGATGGCGATGAGCGCAATGTCATCGCTTTCATCCTGCACCTCGCACTCAAATGGCGAACAGCGGTCGAGTAGTTCTGCCGCGACGACGTCACGATTGGAAGCGTTGGCGACCACGAGGTAGCGGTCCTCGCCGGTGCGGTACACCACGAGGTCGTCGATGATTCCGCCGTCACGGGCCAGCAGCAGGCTGTATTTTGCTTGACCTACGGCGATGGTGGAAAGCTTGCCGGCCAGGGCATAGTCGAGAGCATCAGCCGCCTCCGGACCGAGCACCAAAATTTCTCCCATGTGGGAGAGGTCGAACAGTGCCGCGCAAGCGCGCACCGCATGATGTTCGGCGAGGTCGCTCGAGTAGCGCACCGGCATTTGCCAGCCGGCAAAGTCGGTGAAGCTGGCTCCGGCATCGAGATGGATTTGGTTCAGCGGTGAGTAAAGCTGCTGAGCCACGGTGCTATCGGACATGAGTTCTCCAGATTGTCTGCCCCACACGCCTCGGGCGTGGGCGTACAGGTACGGCTGTGGAACTCCCCCTCTGTCATGGGCCTGAGAGCTTCATCGCGGCCTCCTTGTGGGGGTCAACGACTTTCACCGTGGGCGGGAGCGCGAAATACGCGCTCCACTTTTCAGAGTGGCCTGTTCGATGCGGTACACGTACCTGAGAGATTGCTGGGGAGAATTGCTCCTTCGGTGTCCGTCAGCTTCGACGAACTCTCCCGCATCGCGTTATGGGCCCGATGTTTGATTGTGCCCTCAGTCTACCCAGCTACGCAGCCAGAACCCCCGTGCGGCCGACGGTTTGCAGCGCTTTTTCTGAGACCTCGGTGGATGCCCCGAACACCACCCACTACCGTGGGGACATGCTTCGCAATCCGTTCTTCCACTGGGTCAAACGCCACGCCTGGCAGCTCTACCTGGTTCTCGCCGCGGTGTTTCTGGCCAATATCGCCGCGCAAACAGTGCTGATTGTGAGCCGAATTTCCCAGTCCGGAACGGTCGCAGCCCTGGTTTTTTCCGGGATCGCTTTCGTCTGCGCGGTGGCGGTGAGTACCGCGCTCTGGTTCAGTCGGTCAACGACGAACGGAATGACTCCCCCGCCGCGGCGCACAACTCGATGATGGTGGTCATAAGCTCAACCGCCGTGGCAGCTTTCAGCATTCGAACCTGATCCAGCGGGCCCACCGGAGTGATGGCGGCAAGCTGCCAGAGGGCGGCGATTGGTTCGGGTGCTAGCTCAATGTCGGAGGGCCAGGTGTCGTCGGTGAATTCGCTCGCTACGGCTAAAACGCTGCGAACGGCACGTTCGGCGGCCTCCCGCACCGACTGAAGGTCATCCGTCCAGACCAGATCAGGCAGAAAATTGATCGTCGACTGCGGGTATGGGTCATCGTCCAACCAAGCGAGCACCTCGATGCGCCGCCGCCCCTGTGCTACCACCGCAACGAAGCCGTCGACGGTGTCAACCTCCACGATCTGGGCAACGGTCCCGACGCCGAAACGATGCTCCCCGCCGCCCACCTCCTGGCCGCGCTCAATTAGAACGACCCCAAACTCGGCGGGCTCGTCGGCAAGAATCTGCTGGAGCATGGTGAGATAACGGGCTTCAAAAACCCGCAATTGCAGGGGCATAAACGGAAAGAGAACCGATCCAAGCGGGAACATCGGCAGAGTCGTCATGGATGAACCCAACCACGCGCAGCCGTGAGCCGCGAGCGGAGCTAGATGCAGGTTGGATTAGACGCGGGTTGGATTAGACGCGGGTTGGATTAGATGCGGGCCGCTTTTCGCCAGGCAGTGAAGCTTGCCGCCGACTCGCCGTGCGGGATGACCAGCCACGGCCAGGGATGCAACACCGCAACTGCCGGCAGGTATTTACCAAAACTCGGCACCGGGGCGTAGGTAATCGCCGGGTTCAGCGGGGCGGCGATTACCCGCGGATCACCCAGATGCGCTGTGACGTCTCGCCGTTCGGCCAAATCCTGCAGCGTCTCAACGTAGAAAATGAGCCGCTTGCTCGACAGTTGCAGTTTCGCGAGCGCCGGTTCGTCGAACACGAAGTGCACCGGAAGCTCGGGATGCGCTCTCAGCGCCGGGTCGGCATCGCCCAATGATTCGATGGTGAGGAGCACGGCATCCGGTGCTCGCCGTTCGATGGTGGATGCCGGCCCGCGGGTGGCCCCGGGCGTGTCGTCGCATCGCAGCTTGGGGTTGACCGCCACCACCGGATGCGGGTCAGTGTCGGCCGGATAGTTTTGAATCGGACAGCGGCGGCTCAGGGGGCAGGAGCGACAGAGTTGAGGAGCACGATTTTCGACCTGCCCACGGGCAAAACCGTAGGGTTTGCCGGTGCCGGCACCAACCGTCCACTGCCAGCCGAGCAGGTTGGCCGCCCTCGAGCCGTCGAGCAGGTGCCGATGAAACTCCTCCTGACCGGCGTACCAGCCGGCGCCGCCGCGCACGGTGTACTGCGAGGCCAACCACATCCGGGTTTGATTCACCAACCAGCCGTCGGTTTCCAGGCCCGTGACAACGTAGTCGACGCAGGCCATCTGGCGGTTCCAGGGGCGGGGCGAAAATTCGCCCTCCTCACGAGCTTCAAATCGCAGGTTGTGATGCAGATCCATGCCGACCCGGGCGTAGACATGCCGCGCGTATTCCTGCCAGAGCAGTTCGTCGCGAAATTTAGCGGTGTCGCGGGCCGGTCCGCCGTCCACTGCCTCCCACACCCGCGCGAGCGGCAGCAGCGAATGACGAATGTAGGGCGAGAGTCCGGATGCTCCGCGCGCGGTGACCGGCAATACTTCGTTTCGGCTGGCCGCGTAGCCGGTGACGTCGAAGGCGGCGAGCGCCGCATTTGCCGCGATCTGCCCGCCGCGGATAGTGCGACTCGCGGCGACCGCATCCGATGAGAGGTGCCCGAAATGCCGGGCAACGACGGATTCGGCGGTTTGGCTGGCGAGGGAGATGATCACGCCTGACTGTAGGCGTAGCGCTCTGAGAGGGTGCCCGGCGAACGTCACCGCCCGAGACGCCGAAACCGGCCGACCCCGGCCGACCCCGGGGCACGGGATCGGCCGGTTTCGGTTCGAAGAATGCCGCGTCGGGGTTAGAACTCGACCACGAAGCTGGGCACTCCCACGGCGGCTTGCGACACCGGAGCACCGGTGTCATTGATCACGTGGTCGAGGGTGCCTGCGCCCAATTGCACGGTGAGCAGATCGTGCATTTTCACGCCCGGGGCAACCGGAACCTCGAATCCGCGGGTGGCATGGATGGTCGGGTCGACGTTGGTATAGATATAGCTCCCACCGCCCCACAATTCGTGGGTCTTCACGGTGTCGGCCACTTTGTACCCAGCCCAGCCCAGCACGCCGTCGTGCTGCCACGCCGC
>JACMPQ010000023.1 GCA_014377425.1 Microbacteriaceae bacterium
GAAAAATTACGACGTCACCCTTGACCTCACCACCGGGGCCGAAACGTTCCGCTCCACCACCGTCGTCACCTTCACCGCGACCACCGGCGCCTCGACCTTCATCGACGCCTTCACCCGCACCGTGCACTCGGTCACCCTCAACGGGGTGGAGCTTGATGCCGAAAGCGTGAGCGACGGCATCCGGATTCAGCTCAATGATTTGGCCGCGGAGAACACCCTCACCGTGGTGGCGGATGCCGAATACACCAACACCGGCGAGGGCCTTCACCGCTTCGTGGACCCGGTGGACTCCGAGGTCTACCTCTACTCGCAATTTGAGGTGCCGGATTCCCGTCGCGTCTTCGCCGTCTTCGAGCAGCCTGACCTCAAGGCTACCTTCACCTTCACGATTACCGCACCGGACGTGTGGGACGTGATCAGCAACTCCCCCACGCCGGCTCCCGAGCCGGTTGCCGGAACGGATGCCGCCACCTGGCGTTTCGCGCCCACCCCCGTGCTCTCCAGTTACGTGACCGCCATCGTCGCCGGGCCCTACGTGGCGGTGCGCTCCAGCCTCACCAGTAGCGACGGTCGCACGATCCCGCTCGGACTATTCGCGCGCAAGTCGCTGAGCGAATTCTTAGACGCCGACTACATCTTCGAGAAGACCCGCCAGGGCTTTGCCTACTACGAAGAAAAGTTCGACTACGCCTACCCCTTCGAGAAGTACGACCAACTGTTCGTGCCCGAGTTCAACGCGGGCGCGATGGAAAACGCCGGAGCCGTGACCTTCACCGAGACCTACGTGTTTCGCAGCAAAGTCACCGATGCCGTCAAAGAGCGCCGGGTCGTAACGATCCTGCACGAGCTTGCCCACATGTGGTTTGGCGACCTCGTCACTATGAAATGGTGGAATGACCTGTGGCTCAACGAGTCCTTCGCCGAGTGGGCCTCCACCATCGCTACCGCAGAGGCCACCGAGTGGACCGAGGCCTGGACCACCTTCCAGGCGATGGAGAAGAGCTGGGCTTACCGCCAAGACCAACTGCCCTCGACGCATCCGGTGTTCGCCACGATCACCGACCTCGAAGACGTGCAGGTGAACTTCGACGGCATCACCTACGCCAAGGGCGGCTCGGTGCTCAAACAGCTCGTAGCCTGGGTCGGCATCGACGCCTTTTACGCCGGAGTGGCCGCTTACTTCAAGAAGCACGCCTACTCCAACACCGAACTCGGCGACCTGTTCACCGAGCTTGAGGCCACCAGCGGCCGGGAACTCACCGAGTGGGCTGCCCTGTGGCTGGAGACCGCCGGTGTAAACACGCTCCGCCCCGAGATCGAGTCGGATGCCGCCGGCCGCATCACCTCGTTCGCGATCGTGCAAACCGCTCCCGCCGACTATCCCACCATCCGTCCGCACCGCCTCGCGATCGGCTCCTACGATCTGGTGGCCGGGAAGCTCACACGCAATGGACGCATCGAGTTGGATGTTGCGGGCGTACGCACCGAGGTGCCCGGGCTCATCGGCCAGCCGCGCCCCGATCTGCTGCTGGTCAACGATGACGACCTCGCCTACGCCAAGGTGCGACTCGATGACCGGTCACTGGCCACCGCGATCGAGCACCTTGCCGCGATCAGCAACCCACTGGCCCGTGCGATTGTCTGGGGTTCGGTGTGGGATGCTACCCGCGACGGCGAAAGCACCGCCACCGACTATCTGCGGCTCGTGCTCGGCAACATCGCTACCGAGACGGAGTCGACGACCCTCCGCACGACGCTCACCCAGTTGCTCACCACGGCCCGCTACTACGTGAACCCCGAACTGCGCGCGGTCGCGATCGCTCAGGTCGGTGACGCCCTGCTCGATTTGGCTCGCACCGCCGAGGCTGGCTCCGACGCGCAGTTCCAGTTTGTAAAATTCTTTGCAAACATTGCCAGCACCCCCGGTCACGTCGCCACCCTGCAGCAACTATTGAACGGCACCGAGGAGCTTGCCGGGCTAGCGGTCGACACCGACCTCGGCTGGGAACTGCTCGAGGGTCTCGTGCTCAATGGTGCAGCGGGCGCCACAGAGATTGCAGGCGCCCTTGCGAAGGATGCCACCGCGAACGGCCAACAGGCAGCCGCTCGGGTGTCAGCGGCGATCCCGGGCTCTGCGGCAAAGCTCGCGGCGTTCGCCTCCCTGGTTGACAGCGACGAACTGCCCAACGCGATCGTGCGGCAAACCACCGTCGGCTTCCAGCATGTCAACGATGCGAGCGTGCTGCAGCCGGTTATCGCTCGCTATTTCGAAAGCATCACCGGCTTGTGGAAGAGCCGCTCGCACTCCATTGCCGAAGCTCTGGTCGTCGGCTTGTATCCGGCAGCGCTTGCAAACACCCAGTTGCGGGATGCCACGCTCGCCTGGCTCGACGCCAACCCCGAGACTCCAGCCCTTCGTCGCCTAGTGATCGAAAACCTGGCCGGCGTGGAGCGAGCCCTGCTGGTGCAGGCAGTCGACGCCGCCTAGCGCCCCGACCGGCCGCCCCGCCGCGCGCTCAAGCGCGGGGCGCGGGGTCGCGCTCGTGTCGCAGGCCGTGATTATGCTGGAGACCTATGACTTTGCTCAACCCAGTGCTACTCGCAGCAGCTCCCCCCTCAGCCTCGCCGACCTTCTGGGAGGGCGTCGCCGCTTTTGTCGCCCAGTTTCAGGTCACCTTTCACATCTTTGCGATTTTGCTGATTGCGGGGCTGCTGCGCGTGGTGCTCCACTTTGTGATTCGACGGGTGGTGGCGCGTGTTGTCTCCGGGGTAAAGAGACGCCAGCAGATCAGCGACACCGGGCTATTGATGGCCTCCCCGCTTGCCGCCGTTCGCGTGGTGCAGCGCACGCGCACCCTCGGCACGGTGCTCAACAACGTGGTCAGCGTAGTGATCGTTGTGGTGGCGTTATTGCTGATCATCACGGCGATCGACAAAAATATCTTGGGCTCTTTTGCCATCATCACCGCGGCCCTCGGTGCCGGCCTGGGTTTCGGCGCACAAAACATCGTCAAAGACGTACTCAACGGACTGTTCATGGTCGCCGAAGACCAACTGGGGGTGGGGGATGTTGTCGATGTCGGGCCTGCCGTCGGAGTGGTCGAGGCAGTCGGTATCCGGATCACGCAGCTGCGCTCAGTGGACGGCACACTCTGGTTTGTGCGCAACGGGGAGATTCTGCGCGTTGGCAACCAGTCACAGGGCTGGGCGCGCGTGCTGCTAGATCTTTCGGTGCCGTACACCGCAGACGTTTCGGGCGTGCAGACCACAATGCTCGACGCCGCCCTCCAGCTCTGGGACTCCCCAGCCTGGCGGGGCAAGATTTTGGAAAAGCCGGAGATTTGGGGCATCGAATCGGTCTCCGCTGAAGCTCTGGTGGTGCGCCTGGTCGTTAAAACCCGCACGAATGCCCGCGACGATGTTGCCCGCGAACTCCGGATGCGACTCAAAAAGGCCCTCGACGACACCGGGTTCACCGCCCTCGCCACCCCGGCCGCCACTGCGGCGGTGGCGGCCACCGGTCATGTGCCGCCCGCGGTGAGCGCGATGACGGTCGCGAAACAGCAGTCGTCAGCAACCGCAACAACACCCAGCGCGAATGGACCCGCCGTATGACCCTGCCACTTTTGCCCGTGCCATCCGGGGCCACACCAATTCCACTGGCCACACCTATTCCACTGGCCACACCTATTCCACTCAAGACCGTTCTGAACCCGGTAGGGGCGAGTTTTTACGATCAGATCGGCGGGCGGCCCACCTTCGAGAAGCTCGTGCGGGCGTTTTACGCTGGCATCGAGACCGATGAGGTGCTGCTGCCGATGTACCCGGCCGACGATCTGGAAGGCGCCATCCAGCGCCTCAGCGGCTTTTTGGAGCAGTACTGGGGCGGGCCCGGTACCTACAGCGAAGAGCGTGGACATCCCCGCCTTCGGATGCGCCATCAACCGTTTCGGGTCAACCCGACCGCGCGCGACCATTGGTTAGAACACATGCGCACCGCCCTCGACACCCTCGAGCTTTCTCCGCTGCACGAGGCGACACTCTGGGACTACCTCGAACGTGCCGCTCACGCGATGGTGAACACCTTGGACGAGTAATGCTGACGAGTGACGCTCGCGAGTAACGCTCGCGAGCCAGTTAGTGGGCTGCGGTGACCGCGGCTAAAACTTCGCGCACCCGCTCGGTGTCGTGGCCCATCTGCACTACTAGCTCATCGAAAGAGTCGAACTTGGTCATGCCGCGAACCCGCTCGACAAATTCGACGCTGACGATTTTGTCATAGAGGTCGAGGTCACGGTCAAGAACGTGGGCTTCCACTTGGCGCTCCGGAACCCCGTCAAAGGTGGGGTTGTTGCCGATGGAGATTGCCGCTGGCATCCGTTCCCCGTCTGCCACCAAATAACCGGCGTAGACACCATCAGCGGGGATAAATCCCTCCAGCCGTGGGTGCAGGTTGGCCGTGGGGTAACCCATCGTGCGGCCGCGGTGGGAGCCGTGAACCACTATCGAGCGCACCGAGGCAAAACGGCCGAGCTGACGGGCTGCGGTCGGCAAGTCGCCCGCAGCAAGAAGCTTGCGGATGCCCGTTGACGACACCCGCGCCGTGCCGCTTGATTGGTCGGTACCCTCCGCGTCACCCAATGGCGCGAGCTGGTGCACCACAAAACCGTGTGCCTTAGCGAGTTCTACGAGCGTGGAGAAATCTCCTAGGCCTTTTGCACCAAAGCGGGTATCCGGACCAACCAATACGACTTTGGCGTGAGCCATCCCTACAATTATCCGCTCAACGAATTCGGCAGCGCTGAGGGTGCTGAACTCGTGATCAAAGGTCAGTTGCAGCAGGGCATCCACGCCAGACTCAGCCAGAAGTTCCGCTTTTTGCGCATTGCTGGTGAGGCTTTCGGGGCAGCGCTCGGGGTTGAGGAGGCTCAGTGGGTTGCGGTCAAAAGTGATAACGATCGTTTTCAGCCGCAGTGACGCCTCGCGGGCTTCGGCCCGCAGCGAGTCCACGATGTGGCGATGACCGCGATGAAATCCGTCGAACTTACCGAACGTCACCGCGCTCGGTCCGAAATTTGCCGGAACGTCGGCGAGGGAGGAGTAGAACTGCATCGTTAGCGCTGCTCCGTGGCTGCGGCATCCGGAAGCTGCTTGCTTACGGTTGAGGCGGGGCGACGACGGTAAAGCCACAGCATTCCGAGTACCGGCAGCACAAGCGGGATAAAGACGTAGCCGAAGCCGAAGTATGACCAAACGGTGTTTGAGGGAAAGAGCACCGGGTCGAAGACGCTCAACAGTCCAACCACCAAAACTCCAACAAACTCAAACCCGATAGTTGCCCAGGCGATTCGGTACCACCGGGCACTCGTACGGGTAAGAGCAATAGTCGCGACGATGTACACCACGGCCGCGAGAGCACTCAGCGAGTAGGCCAGCGGCGCAACCTCGAAGCGGGTAAGTATCTGCACCATCGAGCGACCGGCAGCCGCGAGCGCGAGAATTCCATAGACGACGATGAGGAGTCGACCGGCTCCGGCAAAACGGGACGAAGATTTTTGAACCATTAGCTCCAAGATTAGGCCCACCGGGTGCGAGCATCCGCCGTTAGGCGCCTCCTGGCAATACGCGCACCACTGTCGCCGCGATCGGGCCCAAACCGGCTGCCGGGTTATGCCGTTTGAATGAACCAGATTGTGTTCATGCGGTAAAGCATGACGGCTACAGCGAGGGAGGCGATCCCGAGAATTACGGTGCTCCAGCGGGTGCGTTCCACCAGCGCCCAGAGCGCCGCGAGCGGCGGCACCAAGACTGCCGAAACGAGATAGACGAAAAATTCCAGCACACTTCCGGTGGCCACATTTCCCACCGCCGGGGCAACCAACGACACCACCAATTGCACAATCAGCAGCACCTCAACCAACAGGGTGAGACCCAGCGTCAAATCTGCCGGGGTACGCCCAGCCAAACCCGCGACCAGACAGACGATTCCTGCCAATACGGCAACGGCAATTTGCGCGAAGCTAAACCACTCGATCATGCCGGAGCGGGTTTGGGAGCGTCGGCGGAAACGAAAACGCCCGAATCCAGCTCCGGTACCGGCTCGGTGCCGCATTGGTTTGTAGCGTCATCCGGCGGAAAATTAACCAGGGTACGGGTGCGGCCACCCTTGATTTCCAACAACCCGACGAGACGGCCCGACGGAGAAATCGCGGCGTAGGGGCCCAAATGCGGGTCAGGCGCGGCAATGCTCGGCGCGGGGCGCAGGATTGCCGCGCCGGTAGCTAACTCGGCCGAGAGTTCGATCCGTTTGCCCTGCGACAGCTCCAGCGCCTGAGTTTGGTCGACGGTAACCGCATCAAAAAGTTGCTGGGCCACGGTAGCCGGGTGCAGCAGCTCGGCGGCGACGTCGAGGTTCTCTAGGACCGCAGCATCCGTCACCCTAAACGGGCCGATGCGCGTGCGGCGCAATTCCGTGAGATGCCCACCAACGCCGAGAGCCAGCCCGATGTCACGCGCGAGGGCCCGAATATAAGTGCCGGAGGAGCAGCTAACCCGAACCAGGAAGTCGAGATGACCGTCAATTGGGATCGGCTCGCCCAGTAGTTCGAACTCAGCCACCGTCACGCTTCGGGCAGCGAGAACCACCGTCTCCCCGGCACGGGCGAGGGCGTAGGCGCGTTTTCCGTCGACCTTGATGGCACTCACCGATGAGGGAGTCTGGTCGATGTCGCCGGTAAGCCGGTTAATTTGACGGGCAATATCGCCGATGCTTATAGCCGCCACGGTCTCCGGGTTTGCCCGAAAAGTCTCGTCACCCTCGCGATCGTCGGTGCTGGTAGCCGAGCCGAGCCGAATGGTGGCGAAATACTCTTTGTCGAGGCCGACCACATAGGTAAGCAGCCGGGTGGCGCTGTTGATACCCAGTACGAGAAGTCCGGTGGCCATCGGGTCAAGGGTTCCGGCGTGGCCGACTTTGCGGGTGCCCGCGGCTTTACGGGTATGGGAGACAGCGTCGTGGCTCGTTATTCCCGCCGGTTTGTCGATTAGCAGGATGCCACTGACACCCGTCATGATATCCCCCGCACAAATAGTCGCTCCACGCTATCAAGGCTACGGGGCCGGGCAGCCACAAGATGACGCTTCGGTCGACGTCTAGGCTGACCGCATGCGCATTGCGGTGATTGGGGCGGGCGCCGTCGGTGCAACTCTGGCCGCGCTGCTTGACCGAGACGGTCATGATCTTGAGATAACCGCCCGGGGTGAACATCTGGCAGCCATTAGGTCAACGGGAATCCGACTCGGCGGGGCGTGGGGCGAACACACTGCCCGCGTCGCCGCCAATGACGTGCTCAGCAGCGTGCCGGACCTGGTGATCGTCGCCACCAAGGCTCCGGATGCCGCAGACGCCCTCAACGCATCCTCCGCCGTCCTCGCCGGGGTTCCCGTCATCATTGTGCAAAACGGTCTCGCGGCTCTCAGCTCGGGCGGATGCCTAGGCACCAAGTCGGCGGTCGTCGGCGCGCTTGCCCTGTTCGCCGCCTCCTATGTCAACCCAGGTCAGATAACGGTGACCGCCCCCGGAGCCGTTTATCTCGGAGTGCAGGAGCACCGCTCCGAGGTCGACGACAGGGGCCTGACCCTCTCACAACGGGTACTCGGTGCGGTGCTCCCGGCGCGCGCTACGGAAAACTTTCGCGGCGCCCAATGGACCAAACTCGTGGTCAACCAAATCAACGCGCTGCCGGCAATCACCGGCCTGAGCGCGCAAGCCGTGATCGCCGACCTGGGCTTGCGCCGCATCATGGTCGGGAGCATGCAGGAGGCAGTGTGCGCGGGGCTCGCCGCCGGCATCCGGTTCGAAACCCTCCAGGGGCTGTCGCATCCGCTCCTGCGCCTGTTTGCGAGTGCACCATTTACACTGGCTCAACTCCTCCCGCTGGCGATGGCGCGGCGCATGGGAACCATCCCCAATCCCGGGTCGACGCTGCAAAGCATTCGACGTGGCCAACTGACCGAGATCGACTATCTCAACGGTGCTGTCGCGTCGGAGGCCGCTCGGTTGCGAATGGATGCTGCTATCAACGAGCGACTCGTTCGACTCGTGCACGAGGTGGAGAGGTCGGGGAGATTTTTTTCACCCGCCGAGCTAACCGAGTTTTTTTGAAATTTCGGTACTGAACAGCTCAGTCCGCGATTGGGGTACCCAATCACTGGTTCATGAACGCTCCCCGCAGACTGCAGAGCCACTGGAACGGCTGGCGCCTGGCCGTCGCCGTCGCCGATGAAGCTGCCCTGTGCATCTGCCACATCACTCTTTGTCGATATTTCTGGAACCTGAATTGCCAATGCCATTGCCAATGCCAATGCCAATGCCGCTGACGCTGACGCTGGCGCTGGGCGGTGAACGCCACAACCTTAGAGGCAGCGTTCACCCTCCCGCTAACTTTCGCGGTCGTTAGCGTGTGATTTGGTACAGCGCCTTAGCTTCAGCCTGAGTCGCGATCGGACGGCCAACTTCACGAGCTATTTCTTGCGCCTGCTGCAGCAATTCCAGGTTGGTGGGGTTTCTGGCCGGGTCGTAAAACAATTCAAGCCCGGTTTTGATGTGCCCACCGAGCTCGATTGCCCGTCGCAGAATTTTCGTGTCGTCGAGCCCGCCCTGGCCCCAAATCGAGATGTACCAGGGATGCTTCACCTCAGCCTCTTCGATCATGTGCAGGTAGTGGTACAAACTCTCCAAGCTCGGCTTCATGCCGTTGGTGGCAATCGGGTCGGTGGCCGTCAGTCCGTAGTCACCGATCAGGTAGAAATCCCACATCGATCCGGGTGTCGACATTCCCCGGTTGACATAGTGCATCGCGTGGCGCAGGTGGCCGGGCTCATAGACGCCGAAAACCATCGGAGCTTGTCGCTCACGAAGCATCTTCACCTGGCTGGCGACCCGCGCGTAGTTGAACCCAAATTCCGGTCCCTCGAGATAGCCTTCGGCGTCGGTGCCGGTAGCGAAGAGGGTGAGGCCGGTGTCCACGCAGGCGATCTTTACGTTTGCATTGTCGATCAGCAGGGGAACGTGCTGCAACCCATTTTCGTCACCCTTCAACCGCAGATTGTTGCAGGTGGTGGGGTACCAGGTGATGTCTGGGTACTTCGCAAGCACCTGATCCCAGGTGCGCATGTAATCCTTGTAGGCATCTTCGCCCATCAGCTCAAAGCTCGTGTTGTGTGCGTGAATCGCGCCGGCACCGGCTTCCCAACAACGAATGGCATCTTCAGCGATCTCGTCGTAGCTGGTAGGGGTGTTCGGGTTCATTTCTTTGGTACGGATGCCATTAATGTGCGACTCGATGACCACCGGGTAGTCCCAGTTAGGCTTCATTTCCGCGTATTTGTCGAGGGCAGTGCCCATGGTTGATTTCTCCTTCTAGCGATCAGCTACCGTCTGCGCCGGGCGCGACGGGAGCCACAGCGTACCGCGGAGACGGCGACCGGAACTATCGTCAGCAGGCGTCGGCGAAAACCCGGCGCGGATGTTCCGGGTCTGTCGCATTCATGATTGCCGTGGCGGTCGTTCGTGGACTCGACTCGGCAAGGTAGATCGCAAGAGCCGCGGCGCGCTGTGCCGGAAATTCCGCGATGGCCGAATTCTGGGAATCAGCCACCACTTCGGAATGCACGGGAGCTGCGACATCCGGCTCCAGCCACACGGAAAAATTCCACAGTCCTCGAAGTTCTGGGCGGTTCAAGAACATGCCGTCAACGATAAGGAGCGCGTCTTTCGGCCCGCTCAACCACTTTGCCGGGATGACCGTATTGCTTTCGACGTCGAACGCTGCGGTGACGAAGGCGGTACTCCCGCCGAGGCGAAACGGCTCCACGAGAACGCGACGAAAGGTGGAGTAGTCGGCGGCGTTGGCGTAGACCTCGGCGGCAGTGCTTTGCCCGCGAGCCGCTCGCTCCGCCTCCGGACGATAGAAACGATCCATCGATGCACGAAACACGCCGTGCCCGCGGGCGGTTACCGAGGCCGCAAGATCATCGGCGAACGAGCGAGTGGCGTTTGTGCCATCCACCGCCACCACCGCACGACCGCGACCATAATTGTGCAAAATATCGTCAACGAGGGCGTCGAGCACGTCTTTCTTCGCGGGGGAAAATCTAGCCATGAAACGAGCCTAGGTTAGGAGGATGAGCATTTCCGCGGCCGTTGCCGACTGGTATCGGAGCAACGCCCGCGACCTGCCCTGGCGACGACACGGATTTAGCGCCTGGGGCACTTTGGTGAGTGAGTTCATGCTGCAGCAAACGCCGGTGGTACGGGTCATTCCCAAACTTGAGGCCTGGTTGAACCGCTGGCCCTCCCCCGAAGACCTCGCTGCCGTCCCCGCCGGTGAGGCGGTAAGAGCCTGGGACCGCCTCGGATACCCGCGCCGCGCGCTGTATTTGCACGGCGCCGCGGTGGCGATCACCGAACGGCATGGCGGGGTGGTTCCGCGAGACATCGCTGAGCTGCTGGCGTTACCCGGGGTGGGTGACTACACCGCGCGGGCTGTGGCGGTGTTTGCCTACGGACTGCGGCATCCGGTGGTCGACACCAACGTACGCCGGGTCATCGCCCGAGCCGTCGACGGGTCTGAGCACGCCGGCACACCCTCGTCTCGGGATCTTTCCGCCATGGCGGCACTGCTCCCGGATGACGTGCACGAATCTACGATCGTGAACGCGGGAATGATGGAGCTTGGCGCCGTAATTTGCACCGCGCGCTCACCGCAGTGTGCATCGTGTCCGCTGCGGGCGCAGTGTGCCTGGCGGGCCGCTGGGTACCCGGCGTTTGCCGGCACCCGGAGCGCGGGCCAAAAAAAGTACGCCGGATCCGATCGGCAGGTACGTGGCCTGATACTTGCTGAGCTTCGAGCCTCAGACATACCCGTGAGCCACGTCGAATTTGCCATTGTCTGGACGGATGCTGCGCAACTTGCCCGCGCAGTACGGAGCCTAGAACGTGATGGGCTTATCGTTGCCGTGGATTCGGTGGCTACTAAGGCTTCGATTGACTCTGATGGTCTCGACGCGTCTGAGGCTCAGAACAATTCTGAGGCTCAGAACGACTCTGAAACTCAGAACGACTCTGAAATTCAAGCATGCACCGAGTGTCACTACCGGCTCCCGTAGTCGCGACCCTGCACGGCCAGACAACACGGTCGAGACCAGACAACACGGTCGAAGCCAGACACGGTCCTACGGTCGCAGCCGACGCCGAAAAGATCCGGCGCCGGCGGCGAGATCATGTGCCGCTAGTCGGCCACTAAAACGTTTTCCTCGGAGCGGGCGATGAACCTCACGGCCATGGCCTTGTACCCAGGGGTGTTCGACTCACGGGCCACGAGTTCACGGTGCATCAGCGCGTTCGCTTCCGGGAAGTATGCCGCAGCGCATCCCCGCGGCGTGGGGTAGACGACCAACCGAAAATTATCGGCGCGACGTTCCTCACCGCGGAAGGTGCTGATTACGTCGACCTGGTCGCGGTCCGCGAAACCGAGTTCGATCGCATCATCCGCATTGATCAGAATCACTCGGCGCCCGTTTGAGATTCCGCGGTATCGATCATCGAGGCCGTAGAAGGTGGTGTTGTACTGGTCATGGCTGCGCATGGTCTGCAAAATTAGATGCCCGGCCGGTGGGGTCAGGTACTCCAACGGACTCACCGTAAACCGCGCCAACCCGATGTCGGTCTTGAAGCTCCGGGTATCCCGCGGCGGGTTGGGCAAAATAAAGCCGTTTTTGGTTTTCAGCCGTGCGTTGAAGTCTGTGAAGCCCGGAATGACGCGCGAAATGTGGTCGCGAATAACGTCGTAGTCTTCGGCCATTTCACGCCAGTTAACGGGGTGATCCTCGCCAAAGGTGGCAATCGCCATGCGAGCCACGATCACCGGTTCCGCTAGCAGGTGATCCGACACCGGCTCGAGCCGCCCCTGCGTGGTGCGCACCACCGACATGGAGTCTTCGACCGAGAGCACCTGACGCCCGGAGGGATGCTTGTCGTCGGTATCGGTACGACCCAGTGTGGGCAAAATGAGCGAGGTCTGGCCATGCATCACGTGCGAGCGATTGGGTTTGGTGGAGATGCTCACGGTGAGTCCCACGCGCTGCATTGCAGCTTCGAGAAGGACCGTATCGGAACAGGCCAAGGCGAAATTTCCGCCCATCGATACGAAAACATCCACGTTGTCGTTCTCGAAGGCGTTAACGGTGTCCACCGAGTCGAGCCCGTGCTCTCGCGGGGACTCGATGCCAAACTCTTTGTCGAGGGCGGCGAGCATCCACTCCTGGGGCTTTTCCCACACGCCCATCGTGCGATCCCCCTGCACGTTGGAGTGCCCACGCACCGGGCAGGCGCCCGCTCCGGGCTTACCGAAGTTGCCCTGAAGTAGGAGCAGATTGATGATCTCTTTCAGGGTGTTCACCGAATGCGGCTGCTGGGTGAGGCCCAACGCCCAGCAAATGATCGTGGCTTTGGAGGCCACCATCATCATCGCAACCTTGGTGATCTCGGCGCGGGTCAAACCGGTTGCCGCCTCGGTCTCGGCCCAGTTGATTGTTTTGCGGGCGGCGCGATACGCGTCAATTCCGTCGGTGTTCTGCGCCACAAACTCGTGATCGACTACGGAGCCGGGAACACGCTCCTCCTCCTCGAGCAGCAGGTGGCCCAGCGCTTGGAACAGTGCAAGGTCGGCACCGACCTTGATTTGGAGGAATTCATCGGCGAGGTCGACACCCTTGCCGATTGCACCGGTAACCGTCTGCGGGTCGCGAAAGTTGAACAGGCCGGCCTCGGGCAGCGGATTTACGGCCACGATCTTGCCGCCGTTGCCCTTGCACTCGGCCAATGCCGAGAGCATGCGGGGATGGTTTGTTCCGGGGTTCTGGCCGATCACGAAGATCAGTTCGGCGTGGTGAATGTCTTCCAGCGACACTGTGCCTTTGCCGATACCGATGGTGGGATTCAGCGCCGAACCGGATGACTCGTGGCACATGTTTGAACAGTCGGGCAGGTTGTTCGTTCCGATGGACCGCGCAAACAGCTGATACATGAACGCGGCCTCATTGGCGGTCCGCCCCGAGGTGTAAAAGACGGTGCGATCGGCGGTCGTTTCGCGAATCCGTTCGCCAATCAGGGCGAAGGCGTCATCCCAGGTGATTTGGGAATAGTGCGTGTCGCCGGGGCGGATGACCACCGGATGCGTGATCCGGCCCTGATTACCGAGCCAGTATTCGGTCTTCGACTTCAACTCTTCGATGGAATGCTTGGCCCAGAACTCTGGGGTTACCGTGCGAAGCGTGGCCTCCTCGGCGACCGCCTTGGCGCCGTTCTCGCAAAACTCCGCTGTCTTACGGTGGCCCTGAGACTCCGGCCAGGCGCAGCCGGGGCAGTCCGTGCCGTCACGCTGGTTCAGTCGCAGCAGCGATCGCGCCGTCCGGGCGAGTCCGGCTTGCGCAATTCCCCGATCGAGCGCCACCACGACGGCTTCGATGCCAGCGGCATGGGTTTTGGGTTTACCAACAACCAGATTGTTTTCATCGATGTCTTCGACCGGAGCGCCACGTTTCATACGTCTATCTTTCAGTACAAACAACCGTGAACAAAAATCGCGGCTCGGCGTTGCGCAAATGAAGAGGAAACCTTCGGGTAGCCTGTGAGAGAACTTTTTTGTCTTTGACGCAGCACTGTCGCTCTGTCTCCATTACAACGCCCGTCCGGGCGGCAAGGAAAATACTGATGAGTTGGCTCGACCGCGAACGCACAATCGCCCGCCCAGGATTCA
>JACMPQ010000024.1 GCA_014377425.1 Microbacteriaceae bacterium
GGAGCGCCGCCGCGGCCAGCGCGGAGTGCCGTAGCGCCTGCCGCGGAGTGCAAAGCCCCTGCCGTGGAGTGCATAGGGTGGAGGCCATGTCGACGAACACACCGCACCCCCTAGACGACCCGCAGGCGAACCCGTTTGAGGTGGCGGATACAGCCGCCCGTGAGATCGCCGAAAAGACCGGGGTAGCGCGGCACGACATCGCCCTCACCCTCGGTTCCGGTTGGGCGAAAGCTGCCGATCTGATCGGTGAGACCGTGGCCACCATCCCGGCAACGGAGATCGCTGGCTTCAGCAAGCCCGCCCTTGCCGGCCACGTGGGCTCGATTCGCTCCATCCGTCTTCCCAGCGGCAAACACGCGCTCGTGATCGGTGCGCGTACCCACTACTACGAGGGGCACGGCGTGCGACGGGTGGTGCACAGCGTGCGCACTGCCGCGGCGACCGGTGCGAAAATCATGGTGCTCACCAATGGTGCCGGCGGAATCAAGCCGCAGTGGAGCCCCGGAACGCCGGTGTTGATCAGCGACCACCTCAACCTCACTGCCGATTCGCCGCTCGAGGGGGCCACCTTCGTAGACCTCACCGACCTGTACTCGGCGCGACTGCGCGCGGTGGCCCGCGGCGTTGACCCGACCCTCGACGAGGGCGTTTACACGCAATTTCGCGGCCCGCATTACGAGACCCCGGCCGAAGTGCAGATGGCTAGAGCGCTGGGGGGCCACATCGTGGGAATGTCGACGGCCCTTGAGGCCATCGCCGCCCGTCACGCCGGGATGGAAATTCTCGGGCTGTCGCTGATCACCAACCTCGCCGCCGGCATCCAGAGCACGCCACTCAGTCACGCCGAGGTGCTCGAAGCGGGTGTCTCTGCCGAGGGCACCATTAGCGCGCTGCTGGCCCGCATTGTGGCCGAACTGTGACGCCGCACCAACTTCCAGCCGACTTTCTGGCCGCCGTGCGCGACTGGTGCGATCAGGATCCGGATGCCGCCACACGCGCCGAACTCGAGCAGCTGTTGACCGATGCCTCCCCTGCAGCCGAAGCGGCACTGCATGACCGCTTTGACACCCGCCTCGAGTTCGGCACCGCGGGACTTCGCGGAGCAATCGGCGCAGGCCCGAATCGGATGAACCGGGTGCTCGTAGCCCAGGCCGCCACCGGATTTGCGGCCTGGCTACGCGGTCGCGAGAGCACACCGAGTGTGGTGATCGGCTACGACGGCCGGGTCAACTCGCGGGTGTTCGCCACCGACACGGCCGAGTTGATGGCCGGTGCCGGGCTGCGCGCCATTTTGCTGCCCCGACTGTTGCCCACCCCCGTGTTGGCCTTCGCGGTGCGCTTTTTCGATGCAAGTGCGGGAGTCATGGTCACCGCCAGTCACAACCCGGCCGCCGACAACGGCTACAAGGTGTACCTCGGCGGGGCCGACGCGGGTGCCCAGATCGTGGCCCCCGCCGACGCTGAAATCGCGGCGGAGATTCACGCCATCGCGCGCGGCGCCCGGGTAAACGAGCTGGCCCGCTCAGTCGACTACGAGACTTGCGACGAGAGCGTGGTCGATGAGTACGTGCGCGCGACCGCGGCGCTTGCCGGGGAGGTTGCGGCGCGGTATCCGGCCGTCAAGTTTGCCTACACCGCCCTGCACGGGGTTGGTTGGCAGACCGCCTCCCGCGTATTTGCCGCCGCAGGCTTCGGGGCTCCGACCAGCGTGATCGAACAGCAGGAACCGGATGCCGCGTTTCCCACGGTCGCCTTCCCGAACCCGGAGGAACCCGGCGCCCTCGACGCGGCATTTGCGGCCGCCACCGCCGCCGGTTCGGCGCTCATTATCGCTAACGATCCGGATGCCGACCGGCTTGCGGTAGCCATCCCGCTTCGAGCGTCAGCGGCGCCACCCGCCCCCGCCGGAGGTCAGACCGCGTGGCGCCGGCTGACCGGTAACGAGGTGGGCGCACTCCT
The DNA here is from genome assembly GCA_014377425.1 of Microbacteriaceae bacterium. Classification (GTDB taxonomy): domain Bacteria; phylum Actinomycetota; class Actinomycetes; order Actinomycetales; family Microbacteriaceae; genus Marisediminicola. Next base: position 1,960 of record JACMPQ010000024.1, read on the forward strand.
CGGCTGGCGGGCGGCAGAACGGGCGGCAGCCTCGCAGCCGCGCGGAGCCCTCGCCGCCTCCCTGGTGAGCTCCCCCGCGCTGGCAGCGGTGGCCCGCCACTACGGTCTCGATTTTGTCGAAACCCTCACCGGGTTCAAATGGATTTCCCGCACGCCCCACCTGGTTTTCGGTTTCGAGGAGGCGCTCGGCTACCTGGTGGACCCGGAGAAAATTCGGGACAAAGATGGCATCTCGGCCGCGGTCGACATCTTGAGCCTCGCGACTGAGCTTGCGGCGGTTGGCCAGAACCTCGACGACCGCCTGCTCGATTTTGCGGAGCGCTTCGGGGGTTACGCCTCCGCGCAACTGTCGTTGCGGGTGACCCGGCTCACCGAAATCACCGACGTCATGGCTCGGCTGCGCACAGCATCGCCGACGATGATTGGGTCGCTCGCGGTGGATCGTGTCGACGACTTCAGCGTTGGCTTTGGCCGGTATCCCGCCAGCGACATTTTGCGCTTTTGGCTGGTGGATGGTTCGCGGGTGATCGTGCGGCCGAGCGGTACCGAACCCAAGGTGAAGGTGTACCTCGATGCGGTGGTTTCGGTCGGCAGTGCGTCCGAGCGGCTCGCCGCAGCGTCCGCAATCGTGTCCGAGTTGGAGGGCAGCATCCGCACGCTGCTCGCTCCCTAGCAAAAACTAGCCAGAACAACCCCGTATGAGCCAGAACAAGCCGGGTTTAGCCGAGGGCGGCGAGCAGCTTGTCGGAGAGTTCCTGCTGATCAAAGTAGTTAACGACCACGATCACGTCGGCGTTGGTAGCTCCTATGGCGTCAACAAATTCGGCCGAGGTCAAAATAATTTGAGCGTCGGATGCCGCGAGCCGTACCGACGCGATATCCGCCGCCGTCACCTCGGCCTCGATGCCCAATTTGTGCAGCACCCGCTCAGCATTGACTTTCAAAATCCCGGAGCTGCCGATGCCCGCGCCGCAGATCGCAACGATTTTCATGCCCGATCCCCCAAAACCCCTACGCCAATGCGGTCATAATGGCCAACACAGCGTCAGCGTCGACTGCCGCGGCCAACGCCGGAATGGTTTTCTCGTCGTTGAAAATATTGGCAAGCTCGGCAATCGACTCGAGATGCCCTTCGATTGAGGTGATCGCCAAAGCCAACACCACCCGCACCGGATCGTTGTGGGGGTGCCCGAACGGCACCGGATTTTTCAGCGTGACAATTGCTAGACCATCAGCCAGTACCTCGGGCCCGGGACGAGCGTGGGCAAGGGCAAGCCCCGGTGCGATCACCACATAGGGACCATGATTCTCGATCATACGAATCATTTCGAGGGCGTAACCCGGTTTCGCTGAGCCCACAGCGGTCAAGGCGGCACCGGAGATGCGAACCGCATCCCGCCAGTCCACGGCCGTGGCCCCGATCACGATCGACGCCGGTGTCAGCGCGGGCAGCGGCACGCTCTAGGCCTGCGCAAATCCGGCGCTGATCTGATCGGCCAGCTCCTCGCGATCTTCTACCGGCAAAAACGCCGCGGCGGCGGCGTTTAGCTGGAACACCTCAAGATCGTCGATGTCGTAGTCGAAGGCGTCGCTGAGCAGGGCCAACTCGCGGCTGAGCGAGGTGTCGCTCATCAGGCGGTTGTCGGTGTTGACCGTTACCTGAAACCCGAGCTGGTAGAGCAGATCGAAGGGGTGATCGACGATGTCATCACCCCAGGCCGCGATCGCGCCGGTCTGCAGATTGGAGGAGCAGCTGAGCTCCAGCGGAATCTCGCGATCTTTCACCCACTGGGCGGTGGCTCCCAAAGTGACGAAAGTGCTGCTGTCATCCTCGCGATCGACCTCAATGTCATCGGCGATGCGCACGCCGTGGCCCAGTCGCAGTGCGCGGCCGTCCAGCAGGGCACCGCGGATGCTATCGATCCCGTCGGCCTCGCCGGCGTGAACCGTGGCGGGGAACAGGTGGGTGGCGAGATAGTCGAAGGCAACCCGCTGGTTGCTGGCCGGGAACCCCGCCTCGGGGCCAGCGATGTCGAATCCGACCACGCCGTTGCCGCGGTGACGCACCGCAAGCTCCGCGATCTCGAGTCCGCGATCGAGGTGACGCATCGCCGAAACCAGCTGCCCCACACGAATGCGAGTGCCGCTGTGGCGTGCCTCTTCGATGCCCTCCTGCAGACCCTCCTGCACGGCTTCGACCGCGGCATCCAGGCTCAAACCGCGCAGCAGGTGCTGCTCGGGAGCCCAGCGAATCTCACCGTAGATAACGCCGTCGGCGACCAGATCTTGCACAAACTCGCGCGCTACCCGGGCAAGACCCTCGCGGGTCTGCATGACGGCAATAGTCACGTCAAAAGTCTTCAGATATTCCGTAAGCGACCCGGAGTCGGCCTGGTCGACGAACCAGGCATTGAGGTCAGCCGCATCTGCCTGCGGGAGAGCGAACCCAATGGCGTCGGCCAACTCGATGATGGTTTGCGGTCGCAAGCCACCGTCGAGGTGATCGTGCAGCGAGATTTTGGGAAGCGCGGTGATGTTGGCGCCGCCGCGAAGTCGGAAATCGTCTGGGAGCGTAGTCATACCTCTAAATCTACCGGCATCGGGTAAACAGCAGACCTCGGCGGTTGCGAGTTTGTCTGCGATGGGAGTCTGCTTTGACCAAGAGCCTGACTAGGCCCCGATCCGCTGCGCCACCAGCGGGCCGCCGTCTAACACCGCATCCCCCACCTTGCCAATCCGGTACCCGCCTTCGACCGCGGCCAACGCCCGGGCAAAGCGTTCCGGTTCGTCGGCACTGAGAGTAAAGAGCGGCTGGCCGGCAACAACGCCCTCTCCGGGTTTGGCGTGCAGATCGATGCCGGCGGCGTGCTGCACCGAATCCTGCCGGCGTGCGCGACCGGCACCGAGCCGCCAGGCCGCGACACCGAAAGGCAGCGCCTTCTGCTCCACGAGAACGCCGGAACGGTCGGCGACCACCGTGTGGGTGTGACGGGCTATCGGCAGCGCGGCATCCGGGTCGCCGCCCTGAGCGCGAATCATCCGGCGCCAGGTGTCCATCGCTCGACCGTCTCTGAGCGCCGAAGCCACATCGGCGTCAGGCTGGCCGGCCAATCGCAGCATCTCCCGGGCGAGGGTAAGAGTCAGCTCGACCACGTCGGCCGGGCCACCGCCGGCGAGAACCTCGAGAGATTCCCGCACCTCGTTGGCGTTGCCGATGGCTCTTCCGAGGGGCACGGTCATGTTGGTGAGAAACGCGCTCGTAGCAACTCCGGCGTCCTCGCCGAGGGCCACCATCGTCTGCGCCAATTCGCGGCCGCGCGCGATGTCGGGAAGGAAGGCGCCGGAGCCAAACTTCACATCGAGCACGAGGGCTGCGGTGCCCTCGGCGATCTTCTTGCTCATAATCGAGGAGGCGATCAGCGGGATTGACTCCACCGTGCCGGTGATGTCGCGCAGCGCATAGAGTTTGCCATCGGCCGGGGCGAGTCCTGAGCCGGCCGCGCAGACCACCGCGCCGACCTCGGCAAGAATTTCGAACATTCGCTCAGGCGTGATGTTTGCCTGCCAGCCGGGAATGCTCTCGAGCTTGTCGAGGGTTCCGCCGGTATGCCCGAGGCCGCGGCCGGAGAGTTGCGGCACGGCCACCCCGAAACTGGCCACCAGGGGGGCCAGGGGCAGGGTGACTTTGTCGCCGACGCCTCCGGTGGAGTGCTTATCGACCGTACGCCGTGCGAGGGTTTCGAAACTCATTGTCTGACCGCTCGCGATCATGGCGAGGGTGAGATCTTTAATCTCTCGGCGCTGCATCCCGTTGAGAAAAATGGCCATCGCAAGCGCAGCCATTTGTTCGTCACCGACAAAACCGCGCGCGTAGGCTGCAATCAACCAATCGATCTGCTCGGTGGAGAGTTCGTGGCCATCCCGTTTAAGCCGGATGATGTCCACCGCATCAAATTCCACCGGCGATACGCTCATGCGCGGTAATCAGTGAGGGTGCTGGGGCCGAAGGCATCGGGAATGACCTCGGTAATGCTCTTGATACCCGAAACCGTGTCGAGAAGCATGCCGGGCGCGGCATGTTCGAAGAGCAACTGCCGGCACCGTCCGCAGGGCATGAGCACGTTCCCGGCACCGTCCACGCAGCTGAAGGCCACCAGTTTGCCGCCACCGCTGAGGTGCAGCATCGACACGAGAGCACATTCGGCGCAGAGGCTGAGTCCGTAGGAGGCATTCTCTACGTTGCATCCGGTCACAATTCGACCGTCATCGACCAACGCTGCGGCTCCCACCGAGAAATGGGAGTACGGCGCGTAGGCCCGCTGCATCGCGTCGACCGCGCGGGTTTTGAGGGTCACCCAATCGATATCGGTCACGCCTTCACGTAGGGCTTTCCGACCGCGGCGGGAGCGACCGCGCGGCCAACCAATCCGGCCACCGCAATGAGGGTGACCAGGTACGGCGTCATGGCGATGAGATCCGGCGGGATCGTGGAGCCCGCTTGACCGGCGAAGATGCGGAAGTTGCGCGAGAAACCGAACAGCAGTGCCGCAAGGGTTGCCAGCCACGGGTTCCACCGGCCCAGAATCACGCAGGCTAAAGCGATATAGCCCTGACCGGCCGACATCTCACGCACGAACGCACCGACCGAGCCGAGGGTGAGGGCGGCACCGCCGAGACCGGCGATAAGACCGGCAACCGTAACCGTCCAAAAGCGGGTGCGGTTGACGTTGATGCCCACGGTGTCGGCGGCCAGCGGATGCTCGCCCACCGCCCGAATACGTAGGCCCCAGCGGGTTTTATAGAGCACGAACCAGACCAGCGGCACGAGCACGAACATGGCGTAGGTGGTGATTCGCTGGTCGAAGAACACCCCGCCGATGATCGGGATGTCGGAGAGGAACGGGATTGGCAGAAACGGCAGGGTGCCGGGGTAGTTGAGCGTGGCCGAGTTGTTATTTAACAGCGCCGAGTAAAAGAAGTTGGTGATGCCGAGCGCCAGAGCGTTGAGCACGACACCGACGATAATTTGGTCGACGAGGTACTTAATTGAGAAAGCCGCCAGCACGAGCGACACGAGTGCGCCACCGAGCATCGCGGCGACCAACCCGGCAACCAGACTGTGCGTGATGCTGGCGGTGACGGCGGAAAGGAACGCCCCCATCAACAGCTGGCCCTCGATCGCGATGTTAGCCACCCCCACCCGTTCTCCAATGACGCCGGCTAGAGCGCCGAAGACCACCGGCGTGGAGAGCGCGAGCGCCCCGGTAAGCAAGAACTCGACCGGAACTCGCCCCCCGGAACCGACCCAGCCGACCAGTGCCCAGACGAAAAGAATTCCGAACGGCACAATGAGCCAGGTCGGAATTTTGCGCCGACCGTAGCTCAACACCCACGCCGCGGTCGCCAGAGCCGCCATCACGAGCCCCAGCACGATGCAGAACGCTCGGGAGGTAACGGTCAGGTCGCTGATTTTCACCGCGTCGGAGGCCGCCGACCAGCCGAAGGACACCTCGCGGCTGTCGCCGATAATGCCGAAAGACACCAGCACAATCAGGGCAAACACAGTGAAGGCGATCGGGATTTTCCACTTGCGCGGTGCATCGGCCGCAACGGTGGTGCGCAGTGCTGCGCTGACGACGGGAGTGCTCGGTGCCAGGCTCATCGCTGTGCTTTTCTACTGGGCCGCGCGCGTCGGCGCGGAGTGATTCGGGCCAGGGAGGGTTTCGGCAGTCGAAAAATTGCCCGGATGAGCGGTGGTGCCGCAATGAACAGAACGATGACGCCCTGCACCACCCCGAGAACCTCGGGCGAGATGCCCTGAATCTGCATGGCGGGGGAGCCCGCCTTCATCGCTCCGAAAAGTAACCCTGCGAGAAACACCCCACCGGCGGTCGACCCGCCGAGCAGGGCCACCGTGATGGCGTCGAAGCCGATACCGGAGTCAATGGAGGGGGTGAATCCGTCGACCCGGCCCAGAACCTGGTTCACTCCGGCGAGCCCCACGAAAGCCGCGGAGGATCCCATGGCAAGCACAAACACCCAGCCGACGTTTATTCCTGCCGTGCGGGCTGCATCCGGATTCAATCCCACCGCACGGAAGCGGTAGCCCACGGTGGAGCGTTCCATCAGCCACCAGTACAAAATGGTGGCGCCAATGGCGAAGATGAAACCGAGGTGCAGGGCATAGCCGGGGCCGAGCAGCAGGGGCAGCTGAGCGGTGACGTCCGGCGGCGGAGTTTTCGGGTTGCCCCCGGCTGCTTTGTCTTGCAGTACCGGGGTGCGCATGGCGAAGGTGATCAGCGAGCCGGCGATGTAGTTGAGCATGATCGTAACGATCACCTCGTGTGCCCCGGTGCGCGCCTTCAAGAAGCCCACGAGCGCGCCCCAGAGCGCCGCACCGAAGATTCCGGCAAAGCCAGCCACCAGCAGGTGCAGTCCGTAGGGAAGGTGCCAATGGAAGCTCACGAATCCAGCGAAGGCGGCACCGATCAAGAGCTGCCCGCCACCACCGATGTTGAACAAGCCCACCCGAAAGCTCAGCGCGATGCCGAGGCCGGCCGCAATCAGCGGCGAAGCGAAGCGCAGGGTTTCGGTGAGCGGACGGATGCCGGTGGCAAAGTCGAGCGCCGAGGTGTCGTAAATCGACCCGCGGAACAGCGCGCCGTAGCCGGTGGACACCGCGTTGAGCGCGGCGGAGATCAAGTCGGCTGGGCGGGAGAAGAAGTAGCCGGCTGCCGCGATCACATCGGCATTGGTAGCGATGATGAGAACCGCCCCCACCACAAAGCCGACCAGCACGGCGAGCAGCGTTCGAACGATTCCGCCGCTCAGAATTTCGCGCAGAAGTTCGGAGCCGCGGGTGGAATTCGGCGGGGTAGAGGCGGGCGCGTCTACGACTGCTTGGCTCATGCGGCGATCCCCGCCATCATTTCACCGAGCGTGGTTCTGGAGGTCGTGGCGTCCACAATTCCCACAATCTTGCCGCGGTACATCACGGCGATACGGTCGGCGAGGGCAACGACCTCGTCAAGTTCGGTCGAGACAATCAGCACCGGAACGCCGGCGTCGCGGGTGGCGACGATGCGCTCGTGCACAAATTCGATGCTTCCTACGTCGAGCCCGCGCGTCGGCTGCGAGGCGATGAAGAGGTTGAGCTCCCGGGAGAGCTCCCGCGCCAGCACCACCTTCTGCTGGTTGCCTCCGCTGAGGCGGCCGGCGCGAGTTTTGATTCCCTGCGTTCGGATGTCGAATTCGCCGATTGCCTTTTCGGCAAAGTCGTCGAGAAAGTCGTGTTTGATGTTGAATCCGGAGGCAAACGGGGCACCGATGCTGCGGTCGAGCATGAGATTCTCGGCCACAGTGAACTCGCCGATGATGCCATCTTTACTGCGATCTTCGGGAACAAATCCGACGCCGGCATCGAGCACCTGGCGCACGGTCGAGCCGACGAGCTGGCGGCCGTTGAGCTTAATCGATCCGCGAACTCGCGACCGCAGCCCCAAGATTGCCTCGGTGAGCTCGGTTTGCCCGTTGCCCTGCACCCCGGCGATGGCAAGAATTTCCCCGCCGCGGATGGTGAACGACACGTTGTCGAGCAGGTGGTTGCCGCGGTCATCGAGCACCGTGAGCCCTGCGACCTCAAACAGCTTCTCGGAGTGCCGAGCGACACCCTTGTCGACGGTAAGGTCAACCGCACGTCCCACCATGAGCGACGCGAGTTCGGTGGTCGACGCCGAGGGGTCGGCGGTGCCGACAACTTTGCCGAGTCGGATGACGGTGATCCGATCTGCTACCTCGCGCACCTCGCGGAGCTTGTGGGTGATGAACACGATCGAGGTTCCGGCGGCGGCGAGCTGACGCATGATGTTCATGAGCTCGTCGGTCTCTTGCGGGGTGAGAACGGCGGTCGGTTCGTCGAGCACGAGCACGCGGGCATCCCGGGCCAGAGCCTTGATGATCTCCACCCGCTGCTGAACGCCCACCGGAAGGTCGCCCACCAGAGCGTCGGGGTCAACTTCGAAGCCGAAACGCTCGGAAATGTCGCGCACAAGTTGGCGTGCGGCAGCGAGATCCAACACCCCACCGGCCCTGGTGGGTTCGTGGCCAAGCATTACGTTTTCGGCCACGCTGAACACCGGAATCAGCATGAAGTGCTGGTGCACCATACCGATGCCGGCGGACATGGCATCTCCCGGGCCGGAGAAAGTGACAGCGGTGTCATCCACCAGAATCTGCCCCTCGTCGGCCTGGTAGAGACCGTAGAGCACGTTCATAAGGGTGGATTTCCCGGCGCCGTTTTCGCCCAGCAGGCAGTGAATCTCGCCGGGCTCGATCGTGACGCTGATGTGGTCGTTGGCCACGAGCGCACCAAATCTCTTGGTGATACCGCGTAGTTCAAGCTTCATTGCTACTGCCTCCGGCACGGCGGGGTTGGGCTACTCTGGCGGGCCGCAGCCCTGTGAGCGATTCTGCCAGCAAAACCGGTGGTGGCTTCACTCGGCCCTGTAAACCCGGTGGTAGCTGCAAACGGCCGACTTAACCGACGATCGCCGGGGCAGCTACAGCCACCCCGGCGATCGTCAGTTGAGAGAAGAGTTAGCCGAGCGGCTTGACGCTGCCGTCTTCGATTCCGGTGGTAAGCGAGGCAAGCTTCGCCTTGATGTCGGCGGAGACCTTGGAGTCGAAGGAACCGAAGGCGGAGAGCCCGGTGCCATCGTTCTTCAACGTTCCCACGTAGGCGTCGCTCTTGAAGCCGTTGTCTTTGGTGTCCTTGATGACGTCGTAGACGGCCTGGGTCATGCGCTTCTCAACCGAGGTGAGCACGAGGTCGGCGTACTGGGGCGAGGTGAGCGCCACATTCTTGTCAACGCCGATGAACACTGCTGGCTTACCGGAGTCCTTGATCGCCTGGGCGGTGGAGCTGAACAGCCCTCCGGCTACGGGGAAGATAACATCGGCGCCCTTGGCCAGCTGGCCTGCACTGATGCTCTTGGCGCCTTCGGTGTCACCGAAGGTGGTCTTCGGGTCGGTGAAGTCACCGGTCTTGGCCATCGGGTTGCGTCCGAGCACGGTCACCGGCTTGCCGGAATCCTTCTCGTACGCCTTCGCGCCGTAGTAGAAGCCGTCCATGAACGCGGTGACGGCGGGGATGTCCATGCCGCCATAGGTGCCAACGACCTTGGTGGTGCTGTAGGCCGCGGCAAGGTAGCCGGCGAGGTAGCTCGACTGCTCCATCGAATAGGTGATGGCCTTGAGGTTGGTGGTGGTCTTTTCCTTGACGTAACCATCGATGGTCACGAAGTTGGTCTTCGGGTTTGCCACGGCCGCAGCGTTGACCGGGTCAATGAGGTTGAATCCAACGGCGAAGGTGACGTCACACTTCGCGGCGATCATCTGGTCGAGGTTCGGCTTGAACGCTTCGGTGGTCTTCGACTCGGCGTCGGAAGTCTGGATGCTCAGCTCCTTCTTGGCCTTGATGAGGCCGTCATGGGCTGCCTCATTGAAGGACTTGTCGTTCCAGCTACCCTCATCGGAAACGGCGCAACCGCGGAAGGTTGAAGCCGAGGCGGTGGTTCCCGTCGTCGGAGCCGCGGCACAGCCGGCGAGCAACAAACCGGCGGAGCCGGCCAATGCGAGTGCGGATAGTCCGCGCTTGCGCATGAGTGAGTTCACGTGAAATCCTCCAGATAGAGTAAAAAGTCAGCCCCGACATCGGGGCGAATGAGACCACGCTACCGAGTGCGGCATGGCAACGCTGACGCCGGGGTACCCGAGCGGCCAATAAGTTATCAAGCCGGTACCGGATGCTGCGTAATCCGGCCCACGCTGATTGCCCGGCTGGGCACTGTTTCAAGGCTCAGCAGCCGAGTGATCAACGCCGCAAACGCCGCGGCATCGACCGCTTCGACAACGGTGGCATTCGGGGTCAGGCCGTGAACTCCCCAAGACATCGCCGAGTATCCGCGGGTGAGTTCGGACGCGGTTTCGATCTCGACCGCGTAGCGTCCCTCTGCCACGATCAGCTCCGGATGCAGCAACACCGCGGCCGTCAACGAGTCCGGGTGGGTTGATCCGGCGATTCCCACACTCTCGTCGAAGGCGAGGGTGGCATCGATGATGCGGGTAAAAAATTTTGCCAGCGGGGTGTTAATCGTGGCCAACTCTGCGAGCTGATCCCGCGAGAAGACCGCGTCGTTCAGAGTTAATGGCGCCCAGGGCACCACCACGATCTCGAACCCCGCTGCGAAGACGGTTTTGGCAGCATCCGGGTCAACATAGAAGTTGTATTCGGCGGCGGCGGTGATGTTTCCTCGCGCGTTGTTCGAGCCGCCCATGATGTACAGCGCCTTGACGTTGCCCACGAAGCGCGGATCTTTGATCGTCGCCAGCGCAATGTTGGTGAGCGGTCCGATACAGACAATAGTCAGTTCGCCCGGGGATGCCGCGGCCATAGCGATGAGTACGTCGACCGCGTGATCGGTCGAGGGCTCCAATCCCGTGGTGTCCATTTCGAGACCACCGGCGCCGTCGCCGTGCACGTTTTCTGCCGAGACCCAGTCGCGAACCAAAGGGCGCCGACAGCCCAAATAGACCGGCACCTCGCCGAGGCGGTCGGCTACACTCAGGGTGAGGTTGGCATTGAGTACCTGACGGTCGAAGCCGACGTTTCCGGCGACCATGGTGATAGCTCTGAGATCAGCACGATCATCGAGCAAACCCAGCAAGAGCGCCACGCAATCGTCTTGAGCGGTGTCGGTGTCGATGATGAGCGGAATGCGACCGGGAATCACAGCACGTCCGTTCGGCCAGACAACTTCAGGGCGTCAACGACCGCCTTCACCCGCTGCGCGTTGGCGCTGGTGGTTACCAAAAGGGCGTCCGGGGTGTCGACCACCACAATGTCGGTCACCCCGATCAGCGAAATCAAGCGGCCTGTCTGGCTGATGACCACGCCGGTGGAGGCGTCCGCAAGAACACGCGCGTTCTCCCCGAGAATGGCAAGGTCTGACTTGTGCCCACCGGTGTGCAACTTGGCGATCGCGGCAAAATCCCCCACGTCATCCCAATCGAAGTCGCCCGGAATCACCACAAGCTTGCCGGCTAAGGCCGCAGGCTCCGCCACCGTGTAGTCGATCGCGATCTTTTTCAATGCCGGCCAAATGCGGTCCACGGCGGCCCCTCTGGCGGGAGTATCCCAGGCTTCGGCGAGTTCCAAGAGCCCCGCCAGGAGTCCTGGTTCCGCCACGCCGAGCTGCTTGAGCAGCACATCGGCGCGGGAAATGAACATCCCGCCATTCCAGAGGTAGTTGCCGTCGCTGAGGTAACCGGTGGCCGTTGCCAGATCCGGTTTCTCAACAAAGGCGTCGGCGATTAGGGCATTCGGGGCGCCGGGAATCTCCAAATCATCCCCGGTCCGGATGTAGCCGAACCCGATTGCCGGTTCGGTGGGGGTAATGCCGATGGCGACGATGTAGCCGGCGTCGGCGGCCGCAGCGGCTTCGACCACCGCCCGGCGAAATCCGCGCTGGTCGGAGATGACGTGGTCGGCGGCAAAGGAGCCAATGATCACGCCGGGTTCCCGGCGCTCCAGGATCGCAGCCGCGAGCCCGATGGCGGCGGATGACTCGCGTGGTTCGCTTTCCAGCACCACGTTGAGATCGGTCAAATCGGGAAGCTGCGCTTCCACGGCTGCTCGATGCGCGCGACCGGTCACCACCATGATGCGTTCGGCCCCGGCCAACGGCTCGAGGCGATCCCAGGTGCCGCGCAGCAGCGTACTTCCGGAGCCGGCGAGGTCGTGTAAAAACTTTGGTGCGTCCGCCCGCGATAACGGCCAGAGCCGACTCCCAATGCCGCCGGCGGGAATGATGCTGTAGAAGCGGTCGATGCTTGTGCGCTGCTTGGCCATGGTGTTCACCATAAATGACCACACTCGCGGCGGGTCGCCGATTCCATCGTGGCAGAGCGGACAATACCCCTACTGGAGAGCCGGTTTCTGACAACTTGTCCCGATTTCGACCTAATTAGGCCGCCGTGCAGGACCACCCCCAAAGGCGGGAATAGACTAAATGCGTTCGGTTGATGAACACATGCTTGCTCCGGCGTCGGGGCCAAAATCATCCGCAGGGAGGGTTACTCGTGTCGGAAAAATCCGCGGGGGTGCTGGTTGTTCCTCGGCCAGAGAAAAAGTATCCGCTACCGAAAATCCGGGCTCCAAAAGTGCCGGCCGGTACTCTGTACCGGGGTAATACCGGAATGTGGTCGTGGGTTCTCCACCGCATCACCGGGGTGTCAATCTTCTTCTTTCTCCTGGTTCATATCCTCGACACCGCGCTGGTGCGGGTTAGCCCCGAGGCCTACAACGCCGTTATCGACAGTTATAAAACCCCCATCATGGGTCTCGGAGAGACCGCGCTCGTGGTGGCAATCGGATTCCACGCGCTCAACGGCCTGCGAATCATCCTGATCGACTTCTGGAGCGTCGGGCCGAAGTACCACAAACTCATGTTTGTGGTGGTGCTCCTGCTCTGGGTTGTTCTCTTGGCGGGGTTCGTTCCCCGCCAGTTCATGCACATCTTCGGAGGCTGAGCCATGGCATCGATAACCGTCGACAAGCCGCGCTCACCGCGGTCCACCCCCTCAGCGCGTGGAGTCAACTTCGAGAAATGGGGCTGGGTCTACATGCGCGCAAGCGGTGTGATCCTGGTTGTCTTGATTTTCGGGCACCTGTTTGTCAATCTCGTGGCCGGTGAGGGCGTCAAAGCCATCGACTTCGCCTTTGTTGGCGGCAAGTGGTCCTCCCCCTTCTGGAAGGTCTGGGACACCGGGCTTCTCTGGCTCGCCCTCATTCATGGAGCGAACGGGATGCGCACGATCGTCAACGACTACGCCAGCAACCGACTGCTCCGCCGCACCTTCAATATCGCCCTGATAACTTCCACCGTCGTCCTCCTTACTTTGGGAACCCTTGTGATTTACACCTTTGACCCCTGCCCCGCCGGCGCCTCCGCCGCCCTTCTGCCCTCGTTCTGCCCGGCGCGCTAGTGACGCAGCAGGAATACGCCTCCGAATTCGTCGATGGCGCGATCATCGACGGAGTGCACTACCACCAGCACGAGATCGTAATCGTTGGAGCAGGCGGAGCCGGCATGCGTGCGGCGATCGAAGCAGGCCCCAACGCCAACACCGCGGTCATTTCCAAGCTCTACCCCACCCGATCGCACACGGGGGCAGCTCAGGGGGGTATGGCCGCGGCCCTTGCCAATGTTGAGGAAGACAACTGGGAATGGCACACCTTTGACACCGTCAAGGGTGGCGATTACCTCGTCGATCAAGACGCGGCCGAGATCCTTGCTAAAGAGGCCATCGACGCGGTGATCGACCTCGAAAACATGGGCTTGCCCTTCAATCGCACCCCGGACGGCAAGATCGACCAGCGTCGCTTCGGTGGTCACACCTCCGAGCACGGCAAGGCCCCGGTGCGTCGCGCCTGCTACGCCGCCGACCGCACCGGCCACATGATTCTGCAGACCCTCTACCAAAACTGCGTCAAGCACGGCATCAACTTCTTCAACGAGTTCTATGTTCTCGACCTGTTGATGACGGATGTCGTAGACGAAACCACGGGCGCCGAATCGCGTCGACCGTCCGGAGTTGTCGCGTACGAACTCGCCACCGGGGACATCCACGTTTTCCAGGGCAAGGCGATCATCTTCGCCACCGGTGGATTCGGCAAAATCTTCAAGACCACCTCCAACGCGCACACCCTCACGGGAGATGGCGTCGGCATCATCTGGCGCAAGGGCCTGCCGCTGGAGGACATGGAGTTCTTCCAGTTCCACCCGACCGGACTCGCCGGTCTCGGCATCCTGCTCTCCGAAGCCGCCCGCGGCGAAGGTGCGATCCTGCGCAACAGCGAGGGTGAGCGCTTCATGGAGCGCTACGCACCCACCATCAAAGACCTCGCGCCGCGAGACATCATCGCGCGCTGCATGGCAACTGAGATCCGTGAAGGCCGCGGAGGAGGTCCGAACAAGGATTACGTCTTCCTCGACATCACCCACCTCGAGCCCGCCGTCATCGACGCGAAGCTTCCGGATATCACCGAGTTTGCCCGCACCTACCTCGGCGTCGAGCCGTACTACGAGCCCGTGCCGGTGTTGCCAACCGCGCACTACGCGATGGGCGGCATCCCGACCACCGTCAACGCTGAGGTTCTCAGCGACAACACCACTGTGGTTCCCGGACTCTACGCCGCTGGCGAGTGCGCCTGCGTTAGCGTGCACGGCTCCAACCGCCTCGGCACCAACTCGCTGCTCGACATCAACGTTTTCGGCAAGCGCGCCGGCAAGAACGCCGTCGAGTATGTGAAGACCGCTGAGTTCGTGCCGCTTCCAGCGGACCCAACATCCGGGGTTCGCGGCCTGATCGAGAAGGTGCGAAGCGGCGATGGTACCGAGCGCATCGCCGCGATTCGCAAGGAACTCCAGGACTCCATGGACCGCAATGCGCAGGTTTACCGCACCGACGAGAGCCTCGCCGAGGTCACCGACCTCATCGAGACCCTGCGCGCCCGCTACAAGAATGTCGCGGTGCAAGACAAAGGTAAGCGCTACAACACCGACCTGCTGGAGGCGATCGAGCTGGGCTTCCTGCTCGATCTCGCCGAGGTGCTGGTGTACTCAGCGCGATCGCGCAAGGAAAGCCGGGGCGGTCACTTCCGGGAGGATTACCCTACCCGCGACGACGAGAATTACCTCGTGCACACCATGGCGTACCTGACCGGAGACCCTGAGTCTGCCGACGCCGGCGAGCACATCCGGTTGGGCACCAAACCGGTAGTAATCACCAACTACAAGCCGATGGAGAGAAAGTACTAATGAGTACCCCGATTCTCGAGCGTGAGCCCGCAGCAGCATCCGAGAGCCCGACCTTCACGGTCACCCTCATCGTGCGTCGCTTCGATCCCGAGGTGGATGCCGAGCCGCGCTGGGAAGACTTCGACGTGGAGCTCTACCCCACCGACCGGGTGCTGGATGCCCTGCACAAGATCAAGTGGGAGCAAGATGGCTCACTCACCTTCCGACGCTCCTGCGCGCACGGCGTGTGCGGTTCGGATGCCATGCGCATCAACGGCCGCAACCGTCTGGCCTGCAAGACGCTGATGAAGGACCTCGACATTTCGAAGCCGATCTACGTTGAGGCGATTAAGGGTCTGCCGCTCGAAAAAGACCTAATCGTGAACATGGATCCGTTCTTCGAGAGCTTTGCCGCGGTGCAACCGTTCTTGATGTCGTCGAGCAAGCCGAAAGATGGCAAGGAGCGCCTTCAGACCGTTGCCGAGCGCGAGCGCTTCGACGACACCACCAAGTGCATTCTGTGCGCGGCCTGCACCTCGAGCTGCCCGGTGTTCTGGACCGACGGGCAGTACTTTGGCCCCGCCGCGATAGTGAACGCGCACCGCTTCATCTTCGACTCTCGGGATGACAGTGCTCAGGTGCGCCTCGACATCCTCAACGACAAGGAAGGCGTGTGGCGCTGCCGCACCACCTTCAACTGCTCCGAGGCGTGCCCACGCGGCATCCAGGTGACGCAGGCCATCTCCGAAGTGAAGCAGGCTATTTTGCGCGGTAAAGCGTAGTCGCTGATTTTCTGTGAGCCGCAGCCCGATATTTTTCGGGCTGCGGCTTTTTTGCTGGGCTGCGGCGCTTTGGCTGGGCTGCGGCGCTTTGGCTGGGCTGCGGCGCGGGCGTCAGGCCGTTATCGACTCCGTTGCCGTCGCAACCGCCCGTGCCTCGACCGCGGTGCGGGCCAAGAGCGCAAGCGCCGCCTTCGCCTTCGCCTGACCGAGGGTCACCGTGAGCAGTTCGGCACGGACGTCGGCGAGCGCCGCCGGGGTCATCGACAAGCTGGTCGCCCCGAGCCCCACCAGCACTACCGCCAGCTGCGGATCCGCCGCAGCCTCCCCGCAAATACCGACCGGGATGCCAAACCGGGCCCCGGCATCACCGAGCATCTTGACCAGGCGCAGCACCGCCGGATGCCACGGATCTTGGTAGGACGCCACGCTGCCGAGCATTCGGTCTGCTGCCAGGGTGTATTGGGTGAGGTCGTTGGTACCGATGCTGAGGAAGTCAGCCACCTGGGCCACCTGCTCAGCGACGAGGGCGAGCGAGGGCACCTCGGCCATCACGCCCACCGTTTCAAGCCCCAACTCGCGGCCAATCGATACGAAGTAGTCGGTCTCGGCGGCGTCGGCAACCATCGGTGCCATCACCCACAGCTCAGCGTCCGTTTCGGCCTGTGCGTTAGCCAGAGCGACGAGCTGATCCCGCAAAATCTGTTCGCTTGCGCGTAATGCGCGAAGGCCCCGGAGCCCGAGGGCCGGATTTTCTTCGTGGCTGTTGGTGAGAAAACTCAAGGGCTTATCGGCCCCGGCATCCAGCGCCCGCACCACCACCTTCTTGCCGGAAAAATGCTGGAGCAGCTGAACATATTGCGCCTGCTGTTCCGCCACCGTTGGTGCACGGGTTGCGCCCAGAAACAGAAACTCGGTGCGAAACAGCCCGACCCCCTCTGCGCCCAACGCCACCGCGTCGGCGGCCTCCGCGGGTGAGCCCAGGTTGGCTAAGAGGGGAATAGGCGTGCCGTCGGCGAGGGCACCCGGGGTGATCGGCGCGTGGGCAATCGCCGCGCGCTGCGCGATGCGTTCGCGCGTTTGGGCGATGATCTGCGCTGACGGGTTCACGGTGATGGTTCCGGATGCGGCATCCGCCACCACCACGTCGCCATCCACCAGTTCCAACGCCCGGCCCACCCCGACAATGGCGGGGATGGATTTGGAGCGGGCAAGGATCGCGGTGTGACTGGTCGGGCCACCATCCCGGGTGATCAAGCAGAGGACCTTGTCGAGGTCGAGGAGGGCGGTGTCGGCCGGGGCGAGGTCTTGGGCCACGAGCACGAACGGGGTATCACTTTCGGGAACACCGGGAGCCGCCACTCCGCGCAGACGGGCGACGATGCGCTGCGAGACATCTCCGAGGTCGGCGGCACGTTCGGCGAGGTAGCCGCCCATGCCGATAAGGATGTCTTGGAACGCAGCAATGGCCTCGAAGACGGCACGTTCACCGGTGGTTCCCGCTTCAATGCGTGCCTTTATGTCGTCATCGAGGGAGGGGTCGCTCGCCATCATCGACGCGGCCTCCAGCACCGCTTGGGCGTCTCCACCGGCGCGCACGGCTCGATCCCCAAGCTCCGCCGAGACGGCGGCGAGGGCGGCTTTCACGGTGGCATATTCGGCGGCAGCGTCGCCACCGTGCTGGCCCGCCGCGGGCTCGGGCAACGGGTCGGGCATTCGCAGAACCGCGCCCACAGCAAGGCCCCGGCCCACGCCAATTCCGCTCAGTTCCATGATCGATCTCCAGTTTTCGGGCGAAGGTCGGGCTGCGCCTCAGCCCGGCAATGCGCTGCATAGTGAACGTCGAATCGCTAGCCTAACCTCGCCGCTGAATATGCTGGAAAAATGGTTGAAAGTTCGTCTGTCGCCCCGAAGGGTCTGCCCGCGCTGATCGCGGGGGCACTCAAGCTGAAGCCGGTTCGGGTGTTTCTGCACTTCGCGTCGCGTCGCGGTCCGCTGCTGTCTTCGGGGCTTGCCTATCAGTCAATTTTTGCCATCTTCGCCGCCCTGTGGCTGGCGTTTTCGATCGCCGGGCTAGTGATTCAGGGTAACCCGAGCCTGAAGGCATCCCTGATTGCCGCGGTTGCTCAGGCCCTGCCCGGACTCATTCAAGATGGATCGACTGAGGGCGCGGTAGACCCGAATACGCTTCTCAAGGCGGGGATCCTCGGGTTCAGCGGAGCCGTGGCTCTGGTGGGTCTTCTCGCGACGGCGCTCGGGTGGATGGCATCCAGTCGCGACGCCATTCGAGATATTTTTTCCCTGCCCGGGGTGACCAGCAACTTTCTGCTCCTGAAGGTCAAAGATTTGGGGGTTGCGCTGGTTTTTGGTGCGGCGGTTATTGTCTCGGCGGTCCTTTCGGCGGCCAGTACTGCGCTCTTAGGCGTTGCCCTTGAGATCACCGGTGTCGGCTCTAAATCGGTGGTGGCCACGGTTTTGGCGCGCATTCTTGGCCTTATCGTTGTGCTCGCTATCGACACACTCGTGTTGGCCGCGCTCTACCGATTACTCGCGGGCGTGAGCGTCCCAACCCGCAGGCTGTTTGCCGGCTCACTCATCGCGGGGGTGGCGATTGGGGCGCTCAAGGCGCTCGGTAACACTCTGCTTGGCGGGGCCTCCAACAACCCCCTGCTGGCATCGTTCGCGGTGATCATCGGACTCCTTATCTGGTTCAATCTCGCCTGCCAGGTGCTGCTTCTCGGGGCGGCGTGGATCGCGGTGGGACTGAATGACAGTGGCATCGCCGTGGATCCGGCTGCCGCAGCCAAGCGTGCGGAGGAGGAGCGCTTGATCGTGCTCGGCCGGGAGGCCGAACAGCGCCGAGCGCGCGGTTTATTTGCACGGCTGTTCGGCCGGCGGTCGCCGGCGACATCACACGTCGACGAGACGGCGCCCGATTCGTCGGCCTCCGGGAAGGCCAACGACGCGGACCGAGAATCTGCCCCAGCCGGCACTAAATAGAATCGGGAGCATGGCTACCGAACTGCGTATCGCATCTGTCAACACCAACGGCGTGCGCGCCGCGTACCGCAAGGGGATGGGCGACTGGCTTGATGCTCGCGGCGTGGACATTTTGGCCATCCAAGAGGTGCGCGCGGCCACCGAAGACCTCGAAACGCTGCTCGGGCCGGAGTGGAACATTCTGCACGACGCAGCCACCGCCAAGGGGCGAGCGGGTGTTGCCCTCGCCTCCCGCGGCCCGGCCAGCATCCATCGGGTCGAGCTGGGTGCGGTGGAGTTTGACAGCGCCGGACGCTGGCTCGAAGCCGACTTCTCGGTGGGCGACGCGGTCGTGACCGTCGTGAGCACCTATGTGCACTCTGGGGTGGCCGACACTCCCAAGCAAGACGAGAAGTGGAAGTTTCTCGACGCGATGACCGCGCGGTTGCCGGAGCTCGCCGCGCACTCCGAGCTCGCCGTGGTGGTGGGAGATCTCAACGTGGGCCACCGCGAACTCGACATCAAAAATTGGAAGGGCAACGTGAAGCGGGCCGGGTTCCTCCCCCGCGAGCGCGCCTACTTCGATCGCTTCCTCGGCGAGCGGGATGCCGCCATCACCGGCGTCGACGGAACCGTCGGGCCAGGTCTCGGCTGGGTCGACATCGGCCGCCAGCACGCCGGCGAGGTGGAGGGCCCCTACACCTGGTGGAGCCAGCGCGGGCAGGCCTTCGACACCAACACCGGATGGCGCATCGACTACCATTTGGCGACCCCGGCCCTCGCGGCAAAAGTGACCGGCTACGCCGTGGACCGCGCAACAGCCTGGGACCAGCGCTGGTCGGATCACGCTCCCGTCGTTGTCGACTACCTGATCTAGAGCCGGCATCGCGCGCACTGGCACGGGTTTAACGCGGGCACCGTGCGCGCTGCTTCGGCGCGCACCTGAAAGACTGGAGCGATGAGCACTAAGCCCCGCCTCTTCTCCGGCATGCAGCCCTCGGCCGATTCCCTCCAAATCGGCAACTACATCGGCGCTCTGCTGCAGTGGAAAGAGATGCAAGAAACCCACGACGCCATCTTCTGCGTCGTAGACCTGCACGCGATCACCGTGCCACAGGAGCCGGCGAGCCTGCGCGAACAGACCCGCCGCACCGCAGCACAGTACATCGCCGCGGGTATCGACCCAGCGGAATCGACCCTGTTCGTGCAGTCACAGGTGGCGGCGCATCCGCAGCTCGCCTGGGTTTTGAACACCATCACCGGGTTCGGTGAGGCCGGCCGCATGATTCAGTTCAAAGAGAAATCGCAGAAGCAGGGTTCGGATGCCGCAAGCGTCGGCCTCTTCACCTACCCGGTACTTCAGGCCGCCGACATTTTGCTCTACAACGCCGAGGTCGTGCCGGTCGGCGAGGATCAGCGTCAGCACATCGAGTTGACCCGCGATCTGGCCACCCGCTTCAACTCGCGCTTTGGCCAAACCTTTGTGGTGCCCGAGGTGAAAATCTTGAAGGAGACCGCCAAGGTCTATGACCTGCAGGAGCCGGGAAACAAGATGAGCAAGTCTGCATCCTCGCCCGCAGGCGTGGTCTGGTTGCTGGATGATCCGGCCGTTACGGCCAAAAAGTTTCGCTCGGCCGTAACCGACGCCGAGAACAGCGTGCGATTCGACGTGGTCGAGAAGCCCGGCATTTCCAACCTGCTGACAATCTTCTCGGTGCTCTCCGGCCAGAGCATCCCGACGCTTGAGGCGGAATATGGCACCGGAGGCTATGGCAACTTTAAAAAGGCACTGGCCGAGGTCGTGGTGGGCACGTTCGCCCCGATTCGTGAGCGGGCGCTGGAGCTGCTCGCCGACCCGGCAGAGCTTGACCGAATTCTTGGGGAGGGCGCCGACCGTGCTGCGGCAATCGCCGACGTGACCCTCGCCACCGCCTACGACCGGGTCGGGTTCCTCCCCCGCCGCTGATACAAGCCGAGTGAACGCCAAAACGGACGGCCACGCTGATTTCCACGCAATAAACGCAATCACCGGGGCCGGCCGTTTAGCCAAATCGTGCTGGTTAGGCCACGTCCTCGTCGACCCAGTCAAAGGTCTTGGTGACGGCCTTCTTCCAGATGCGCAGCAGCCGGTCGGCTTCTGCGCGGTCGAGGTTCGGCGTCCAGCGGCTGTCTTCCTGCCAGTTGGAACGAAGTTCGCCCAGGTCCGACCAGAAGCCCACGGCAAGGCCGGCAGCGTAGGCGGCACCGAGGGCTGTGGTTTCGGCCACCACCGGACGCACCACCGGCACGCCGAGGATGTCGGCCTGAAACTGCATGAGCAGGTTGTTGGCGATCATTCCGCCATCAACCTTGAGCTCGGTGAGGTCGACACCGGAGTCGGCGTTCACGGCGTCCAGCACCTCGCGGGTCTGGAACGCGGTGGCCTCGAGCGCGGCACGAGCAATGTGACCCTTGTTGACGTACCGGGTCATCCCCACGAGCGCACCACGGGCATCTGGGCGCCAGTAGGGGGCGAAGAGTCCGGAGAACGCGGGAACAAAGTAGACCCCACCGTTGTCGTCGACGGTCTTCGCGAGGTCCTCGATCTCGGCAGCACTGGAGATGATGCCGAGGTTGTCGCGAAGCCATTGCACGAGTGAGCCGGTGACCGCGATGGCCCCCTCCAGCGCGTAGTGCGGCTTGGCGTCGCCGAGCTTGTACCCGAGGGTGGTGAGCAGGCCGTTTTTGGAGTGAACGATCTCTTCCCCGGTGTTGAAGATCAGGAAGTTACCGGTGCCATAGGTGTTCTTTGACTCTCCGGCGTCAAACGCCGCCTGCCCGAACGTTGCCGCCTGCTGGTCTCCCAGGATGCCGGCGATCGGCACTTCCCGCAGCAGACTCGAACTGCTGGCAACACCATAGACCTCGGAAGAACTGCGAATCTCGGGCAGCATCGACTTTGGCACATTGAATGCCTCCAGAATGTCGTCGCGCCAGGCGAGCGTCTGGAGATCCATGAACATCGTGCGTGAGGCATTGGTGACGTCGGTGGCATGAACGCCCCCGTCGACGCCCCCGGTGAGGTTCCACAGCACCCAGGTGTCGGTCGTTCCGAACAGCAGGTCGCCCGCCTCGGCCTTTTCGCGGGCGCCCTCAACATTCTCAAGAATCCAAACGATCTTGGTGCCGGAGAAGTAGGTGGCCAGAGGCAACCCGACGGTCTGCTTGAAGCGTTCCACCCCGCCGTCGGCGGCGAGCCGATCCACGATGGGCTGGGTGCGGGTGTCTTGCCAGACGATCGCGTTGTAGACCGCCTTTCCGGTGGTCTTATCCCAGACCACGGCAGTCTCCCGCTGGTTGGTAATACCCACGGCGGCAATATCATGCCGGGTCAGGTTGGCCTTGGACAGTGCCTGGCCAATCACCTCACGGGTGTTGTCCCAGATCTCGGCCGGGTCGTGTTCTACCCAACCGGCACGCGGAAAGATCTGCTCATGTTCTTTCTGACCGGTGGAAATAATACTTCCAGCATGATCGAAAATAATGGCGCGCGACGAGGTGGTTCCTTGGTCGATAGCGATGACGTAATCACTCACGGTCTTAACTCCCTTGTTAGTAGACGTAAATTTATGTGTGGTCGTAAACGGGGTACGGGATTACTTGGCCATCGCGATGATGGGCAGCAGGGGACCCGCGAGAAGCCCCGCGAGCACTCCGCCGATGATCGGCCCGACCACGGGAACCCAGGAATAGGCCCAGTCGCTTTTGCCCTTGCCCTTAATTGGCAGGAAGAAATGGGCGATTCGCGGGCCGAGGTCGCGGGCGGGATTGATGGCGTAGCCGGTAGGCCCACCGAGTGAGGCGCCGATTCCCACAACGAGCAGTGCGACGGGAAGTGCGCCGAGCGCAGCGAGACCGCCACCGGGCGATTGGCGCCCGAAGCCAATCACCACGAACACGAGCACGAAGGTGCCGATGATTTCGGTGACAACGTTCCAGCCGTAGCTGCGAATGGCCGGCCCGGTGGAGAATACACCGAGCTTGTTCGCCGGTTCTGGTTCATCATCGAAATGCTGCTTGTGCGCGGCCCAGGCGACCACCGCACCGATAATCGCCCCAATGAATTGGCCGAGGATGTAGACGATGACCGAGAGAAAGCTCACCGGCACACCCAGCCCGAATTCCTTTGCTCCGCTGGCGACGAGGCCCAGCGTTACCGCCGGGTTGAGGTGAGCGCCTGAGTTGTAGGCGACGATTACCCCGGCAAACACGGCAAGTCCCCAGCCAAAGTTGACCATCAAAAAGCCGCCGTTATTGCCCTTGTTTTTGACGAGGGCAACGTTTGCGACCACCCCGCAACCAAGCAAAATTAGCATTGCCGTTCCGACGACTTCCGAGAGGAAATCCAACCCTAAATTGTCCACATTGACCTTTCCGAGGAGCACTCAAGCACGGCTGTGCCCGGCGCATCGATTGCGTTCTCACGGAGGTTAACGCCAGAGTGCAGCCCGCGGCAATAGCCGCGGGCTGCACATCCGTGCATCTATCGTTTGGAGGTCAACCGGGCCGTGAGTTCGACGGAATGAGCGTCTTTTAACTCGGCCAATGACGCTGCGATTTCGGCCGAGATCTGCTCGGCAGACCAATCAAGGGTTGCCCCGATGATCCGGCCTAACTCCTCAACCAACTCCAGCGTGAGTGATCCGGTGAATGCCAAATTGGTGCGTCGCAGCAGCAGATCGATGAGGTGTACAGCGTTTTCACCAATTACCAAACGCTCAATCTCCCGCCGGGTAAATGAACGATCGTTCACGAGCTCGGCATCCGGCTCAAGGTCGAGGTAGGTCATGACCTCGATGGCCTTCGTGCCATAGCGCTCCAAGAGCGCATCAGTAACTGCAGCGCTCCGGTTGCCAGCGTGCGCCGACACCCAACGGGTGCGATCCGCGGAAGTGTTCGGGAAGCCAACGCCTCCACCGATCGCGAGCGACGCGGTGCTGGCAGTGCGCGGCATTTTCAAGAGCGCCAGAGCCTCGTTGCCGAGGTGCTCCGCTAACGCTCGGAACGTGGTCCACTTGCCGCCTACCAAGCTCAGCAGAGGGGTGTTCGCGACCGTGCCGGCCTCGATGCGGTAATCCCGAGAGACGAACCCCGGTTGCTCGTCGTCATGGCGAGGCAGCGGGCGGATACCAGAGAACCGAAACACAATCTGCGAACGATCGACGGTGATGTCTGGGAAGACGTGACCGATGAGATCGAAGAAGTAGTCGACCTCATCCTCGGTGCAGCGACTCGGCGTGCTGGGGTCGGCATCGATATCAGTGGTTCCCACCATGATTTTTCCCTTCACCGGGTAAATCAAAACGATGCGGCCATCTTTGTGTTCGAAGAAGATCTCGCGGCCCGCTGTAGCGGCGAGCAACTCGGCGTTATCGAGCACAATGTGCGAACCCTTCGTGCCGCCCATGAAAACGGTCGCTTTTCCGAGGGCAGCGTTGGTGAGGTCGGTCCAGGGGCCTGAGGTGTTAATAATCACCTCAGCCGTGAATTGGAACGTCTCACCGGTTTCGCGATCGCGCAACGTGATGCCAGAGGCATCCGATCCGACGGCCTCGACGTAGTTCGCGGCGCGCGCGGGACCCTTCGCAGCCAGGGCGTCGAAGAGCACATCGAGGGCGAGGCGTTCCGGGTCGTGCATTGACGCGTCGTAGTAGGTCGCCGTATAGGCAATATCCGGATTCAACTGCGGCAGCTGACGAAGCGATTCCTTCTTGCCGCGAAATTCGTGGCGCGGTACTGCGCCTCCGTCGCGTGAGAAGGAGTCGTACATGGTAAGGCCGACCTTGATGAGCAGAGCACCGCGCTCCTGCGGCTTGCCCTGCTTATGTGTGAGAAAGCGAAGGGGTGCTGCGAGTACGCCGGAGAAGGTGCTGAAAATAGGCACCGTTGTCTTCAGCGGCTTGACGTAGTGCGGCGCCAGCTTGATGAGCCGGTTGCGCTCGGTGACCGATTCTTTGACGAGACGGAATTCACCGTTTTCGAGGTAGCGGATTCCTCCGTGAATCATGTGCGATGAGGCGGCAGATGCCCCGGAAACGTAGTCTGAGCGCTCCACCAAAGCGACATCGATCCCCTGAAGCGCAAGATCCCTAAAAGTGGCGATTCCATTGATCCCCGCGCCGATGATCAACACCTGTGCGTGGGGCCGGGATATGAGCTGCGTGACGGTAGTGCGGGCCTGGCTCGTCGGCGAGTTCGGGGTCACAATATTTACCTTTCGGGGTTGCAAATAGGGGTGATCTTCGTAATACTTCCGTAACTGACACAAACGATCAAGGAGCGCGCACATATGTGCAGCAGGCTGAAATGACATTCACCGAAGATGCCAGCAGCCAAGTGCGGTTGCGTGACGCCCTGCGCGCCGCCCAGCTCTACTATTTGCAAGACCTCACGATGGAAGCCATCGCCCACGAGCTTCACACGTCGCGCTCATCGGTCTCACGATTGCTCAGTTTCGCCCGAGAAACCGGGCTCGTCGAGGTGAGCATTCACTCCCCCGTCGATTTACTCACCCGACTCGAGAGAGAAATCCGAGAACGGTATTCGGTCGTGGCCCGTGTTGTACCCATTGCGGATCGCACCAGCGACGTTGACCGGCTCGAGCGGGTTGCGCTCTCTGCTGCACGAATTCTCGCCGGCCTCGTGGACTCGAATATGACCGTTGGTGTGGCCTGGGGCTCGACAATGAACGCGCTCAGCCGTAATCTGCCCGCGAAAAAAACCCATAATACTCAAATCGT
The DNA here is from genome assembly GCA_014377425.1 of Microbacteriaceae bacterium. Lineage (GTDB taxonomy): Bacteria > Actinomycetota > Actinomycetes > Actinomycetales > Microbacteriaceae > Marisediminicola. The sequence continues at coordinate 27,355 of JACMPQ010000024.1, forward strand.
GCAGCTCAATGGCGCCGCTAATACCCGCACCACCGGTCTGCTCTACTCCACCGAGATCCTGAACCGCTTTGGGGTGGCGTTTGGCGCCGACGTGCAGCAGTTTCCGGTGCCCGCGCTCTTTGATGACCCTGCCACCAAACAGGCCCTCTGGCGGGAGAGAAGTATTCTGCGCGTCTTGGCGATCCAGAGCTCGATGGACCTCGCGGTTTTCGGATTGGGAGCTGCTGCGGCATCCGTTCCAAGCCATGTTTATGCCGGTGGCTATTTCGATCCGACCGATTACGAACTACTCAGTGCGGCAGGGGTGGTGGGAGACGTGGCGACGGTGTTTTATCGCGCAGACGGCTCCGACGACGGCATCTCGCTGAATGCCCGCTCGAGCGGACCCAGCCTGACGGAATTGCGAACGGTTCCCCGGCGCTTTTGTATTGTGAGTGGTGACTCCAAATTGGCCAGCCTGCGCGGCGCTTTAGCCGGTGGGCTCATCACGGATCTCGTGGTGGATGAGGGAACAGCGCGACACCTGGTGGATACCCAAAGCTGAATGCCTGCAACTAATGTGCTGGGCGTGCGGTCATCCGGCGCTGGGTGGGATGGGGGATACTTAAGTCAGTACGTGCTCCGGGGTCGGTGAAATTCCGAACCGGCGGTGATAGTCCGCGACCCGAGTGAAACCAGCGTGATCGTGCGCTGGCAGATCACGGTTGAGCCGGTGGAATTCCGGGACCGACAGTTATGAGGCTAGAACGCCTCTCAGTCTGGATGATAGGCAGCACGAGCAAAACCCACCGTTTTGTTGGCGTCGACCATTGGCGCAGCACCATACCCGGAGTCCGTCTCGACAATCGAGATGTGGACCACCGGATGACCGAGCTCAGCAGCACCGCAGTAGACACGGCCATGCGCCGCGCCCTGCAGCTCGCCGCCCTCGGACCGGTGACCGGAACCAACCCGCGGGTCGGCTGCGTGATTCTCGCGCCGAACGGCATGACCCTCGCCGAGGGGTGGCATCGCGGGGCCGGCACCGCGCACGCCGAGGTAGACGCGTTGTCGTCGCTGTCACCGGGACAGGCCCGCGGGGCCACCGCGGTGGTCACCCTCGAGCCCTGTAACCACACCGGTCGCACCGGGCCCTGTGCGGAGGCCCTCATCGACGCCGGTATTGCTCGGGTGATTTATTCGGTGGCCGACCCGGGTGTGAACTCCGGCGGTGGGGCCGAAACCCTGCACGCCGCCGGCGTAGCGGTGGAGGCCGCTCGACTCCTTACCGAAGGCGAGGCATTTCTTGTTCGGTGGTTGACGGCGAACCGGCTCAGTCGCCCCTTCGTGAGTCTGAAATGGGCCGCGAGCCTCGACGGGCGAACGGCCGCCAGCGACGGCACCAGTCAGTGGATTACCGGCAGCGCGGCCCGGCAGCGCGTGCACGAGCAGCGCGCGGCATCCGACGCGATCCTGGTGGGCACCGGCACCGTTATTGCCGACAATCCGAGCCTCACCGCCCGCGGCGACGGCGACGAACTTTTAGGGGCGCAGCCCCTTCCGGTTGTGATCGGCGAACGCGGCATCCCGACAGACGCCCGATTGCACGGCCACCCGCGTGGCGTGCGCGAGACCGGCACCCGCGACCTGACGGTGGTGCTCACCGAACTGTTCGCCGAGGGGATCCGGAGCGTTTACGTTGAGGGCGGCCCAACGCTCGCGAGCGCCTTCGTAGCTGCCGGACTCGTGGACGAATATTTGGTTTACCTTGCACCGGTACTCATCGGCGGAGCTGGCCCGCGGCAGCTTGCCATCGGCGATATCGGCGTCGCAACAATCGGGGATGCGCGCCGGTTGCAGATCGAGGCCGTTGAGATGCTCGGTGCCGACCTGCTGCTCACGGCGCGGCCCGCGGCGACGCCCCCGCCGGTCTCACCCGCTCCCGCAGTCGCGGCCGACTCTCCGCCTGCGACCGGCCCTGCAACGGGATTCGACCCCGCCCCTGCTTCTGCATCTGCATCTGCATCCACCCACGAGAGGACCCCGAATGTTCACCGGAATTATTGAGGAGCGCGGCGAGATCATCGGCTGGCAGCCCAGCACGGATGCCGCCATCATCACGGTGCGCGCACCGCTCTCGGTGAGCGACGCGAAACACGGCGACTCCATTTCGGTCAGCGGCGTGTGCCTCACCGTGATCGCTCAGGGCCCGGACTGGTTCAGCGCCGACGTAATGGCAATGACCATCGCCACGAGCATCTTCAAATCCCCTGCCCTCGGGGCCGCCGTCAACCTCGAGCGGGCGGCCCACGTGGGCGATCGCCTGGGCGGACACATCGTTCAGGGCCACATCGACGGCACGAGCACCCTCACGTCGATCGACGAGGGTGGCGCGTGGCGGGTGCTGCGCTTCAGTCTGACTCCGGATGTCGCACCGCTCGTGACCCGCAAAGGCTCAATCGCCGTCGACGGCGTATCCCTCACCGTGAGTGCGGTCGGCAGCGACTGGTTTGAGGTCTCGCTAATTCCCGAAACCCTGACCGCCACGACCCTGGGCGACCGCGTGATCGGCGACGAGGTTAACATCGAAACCGATCTGCTGGCACGACACGTTGAGCGGATGCTGCAATTCACCGACAGGAGCACCAAATGAGCCTCTCCGACATTCCGACCGCGATTTCTGAGTTACGCGCCGGGCGCCCGATCATCGTGGTGGACGATGAGGGACGGGAAAACGAGGGGGATGTGGTGCTGGCCGCCGAGCTCGCTAGCCAGGAGTGGATCGCGTGGCTTGTGCGGGTGTCATCCGGGTTCATCTGCGCCCCGATGACCAACGAGATCGCCGACCGTCTCAATCTGCCGGTGATGGTTACGCACAACCAAGACCCGCGCGGAACGAACTACACCGTGACGGTGGATGCCGCCGACCGTTTCTCCACCGGCATTAGCGCAGCCGACCGCGCCCACACCCTGCGTGTGTTGGCGAACCTCGAGTCAACTCCCGCGAGCCTGAACCGTCCGGGACACATCTTGCCCTTGCGAGCCGTCAACGGCGGAGTGCGCGAGCGTGACGGGCACACCGAGGCATCCGTCGACCTGCTGAAACTCGCCGGCCTCACCCCGGTGGCTGCAATCTGCGAAATCGTAGCCGAGGACGGCGAAATGATGCGCCTGCCGGGGCTGCTCGCGCTCGGCGCACGCGACGGAGTGAAGGTTGTGACCATCGCGGCGCTGGTGGAATACCTGAACACCAACCCGGGCCACAATGTCACCCTCGCCCCGGTCATTGCCGAAACTCCACGGGTGATCTTCGAGGTAGAGACAACCCTTCCCTCGACGAGCGGGCTTTTTCGCGTTCGTGCCTACCGCGACGTGATGACCGGTGCCGACCACTTGGCGATCATCTCGGGAGTTCCAAGAAATGGCTGCCTGTTGCGCGTGCACTCCGAATGCCTTACCGGAGAGGTGCTGGGAAGTCAGCGCTGCGAGTGCGGACCACAGCTGGACACGGCGCTTGAGGCGATCGCAGCCGAGGGTGGGATCGTGATTTACATGCGCGGCCACGAAGGGCGCGGGATTGGGCTAATCAACAAGCTGAAGGCCTACAAGTTGCAGGACGCGGGGCTCGACACCCTCGACGCCAACCTCGCCCTCGGTTTTCCAGCCGACGGCCGCGACTACAGCGCCGCCGTGGCGATCCTCGACGACCTCGGGGTCAACTCAGTGCGCATCCTGACCAATAACCCTGACAAACTGAAGCAGTTGACCGATCGCGGAATCACCGTTGTCGAGCAGGTTCCGCTCGTGGTTGGGGTGGGCGACTTCAACCAGCTTTATCTGGGCGCGAAGCGCGACCGCATGGGACACGCACTTCCGAGCGACACCGAACTCACGGATGCGAGCCTGGCGAGCCTCGAACGAGCGCTGGCGGCATCCGTGATGCAAACTACGAAAGAGCAGGAACTGTGAGCGGCGCAGGCGCACCCGAAATTGTCACCGTCGACGGCACCGGAATACGGGTGACCATCGTGGCCGGACTCTGGCACGAAGAAATTGCCGAAGGACTTTTGGCGGGTGCCCAGCGTTACCTCGCCGGCACCGGCGCGACGGTAACCGTTCTGCGGGTTTCGGGAAGTTTCGAACTGCCGGTGGTGAGCCGCGCGGCCCTTGACGGCGGAGCCGACGCCGTGGTGGCACTCGGCGTGATCATCCGGGGCGGAACTCCACACTTTGAATACGTATCGGATGCCGCCACCTCGGGACTCAACCAGGTGAGTATCCTCACCCGTAAACCGGTCGGTTTCGGGGTGCTCACCGTCGACAACGAAAAGCAGGCCCTTGACCGTGCGGGTCTTGCCGATTCGCACGAGGACAAGGGTGCGGAGGCTGCCGAAGCCGCACTGACCACGGCACTGTTGCTGCGGGCACTCGCGGTGCGAATCGCTGGCTAGGCTTGAACGGTGAGAAATCCGCTGCTCTACATTCGCCTCGCCGTCGTGCTGGTTTCTGTGGCGCTCGCCGGTCTCTTCATTTTTCAGGTGTTCGTAAAACCAGATGCCAGCCCGGCCCTGGAAAAGATCACGCTGAGCCAAACCGGACCGGATGCTCCGCCACTGGGCGCGGCGCCGCGGACGATTGACCAGTCCGATCGTTTGCAGTCGTTCAGCGATCTGATGCGCCGGTACAGCATTCGGGAACAGGCGGACGTGCCGGTGTTTGCCGCCTGCGCGGGCGAGGTCATCACCACAGCCGCACTGGTTTACGTTGACGGCAGCAAGATTCCGCTGAGCTTCACCAGTTGCACGAGCACCGATCTGTCGACCTTCAACGCGGCAGCCGCCCGGATGATTGCGGGCTGGGGCTACTGAGCGCACCGCGTCACAGTTTTTGCAGGAAGAGATTTGGGTGCGGACAACGCGCCACCAGGGAGAGAACGATGAGCACCGAGACCACACCGCGAGCACCAGCCACCGGCCGAGCCGAGCGCACCGGGCGGGCGGGGCGCGCGGCGGGCTCTGCCGGCTCGGGCAACTCGGATGGTGCGGGCGCTGGCTTTGGACGATCGGGACGTTTGGGGCGGGCCGGTCGTTCTGGGCGCCCAGTGGATGATGGCCCCCGGGCCACCTTCGGCCAGCTTTTGCCCTACCTGATGGAGCACCGCCGGGTGCTGAGCTTTGTTATTGTGCTCTCGCTCCTCGGTGCGGCCGCGTCTCTCGCGCAACCGCTACTCGTGAGCCAGGTGATCGCCGTCGTGCAGGCCGGTAAATCACTGCAGGGACTCGTGTGGGTGCTCGTGGTGCTCGTGGTGGCATCCGGTCTGATCAGCGGCTACCAGCACTATCTGCTGCAGCGCACCGGAGAGGGCGTTGTACTGTCGAGCCGTCGCCGCCTCGTCTCGCGCCTGCTGAACCTGCCGATCAGTGAATTCGATTTGCGCCGCACCGGTGACCTTGTCTCGCGTGTCGGCAGCGACACTACCCTGCTGCGGGCCGTGCTCACGCAGGGGCTCGTCGAGGCAATCGGTGGCTCGGTGACCTTCGTCGGGGCACTCATTGCGATGGCGATTATCGACCCGGTGCTGCTGAGCCTTACCGTGCTGGTCATCGCGGTGTCAGTGGTAACCGTGGTGCTGCTGAGCCGCCGGATTCGGGTGGCCAGCCGCAAAGCGCAGGAGAAGGTAGGAGACCTCGCCGCAGCCGTCGAGCGCTCGATCAGTGCGGTTCGCACCATCCGCGCATCCAATGCCACCGAACGCGAAATTGCCGCCGTGCAGAAAGATGCCGAAGGCGCCTGGGCCATGGGCATCAGCGTGGCCAAGATCTCGGCGCTTGTGGTGCCGATTGCCGGGATCGCGCTGCAGGTATCGTTTCTGGTGGTGCTCGGCGTGGGTGGCTACCGCGTCGCCAGCGGCGCCATCACGGTCGCGAACCTCGTGGCGTTTATTCTCTTCCTATTTTTGATGATCATGCCCCTGGGCCAGGCGTTCGGTGCGATTACCGCCGTGAATCAGGCACTCGGCGCCCTCGGCCGCATTCAGGAAATTATTTCGTTGCCGAGCGAAACCGATGCCGACGAGGAACTTCGCGCAACCGCGGCCCCCGCGGTGGACACCACCGACGCCATCACCTTCAGCAACGTGGAATTTCTCTACGACGAGGCCGCGCTTGCCGATAATTCGGCCGAATCCGGGTCGTCCGAATCCGCGTCATTCGGTTCCGTGAACTCTGCTCTGGCCGCACCGAAGGATCGCACCGTGTTGCGCGGGGTCACCTTCTCGGCGGCCAGGGGCCAGCGCACGGCGCTGGTCGGGCCATCCGGTGCCGGAAAAAGCACCATTCTGGCCCTGATCGAGCGTTTCTACGACCCGACGGCGGGCGTGATTCGCATCGGTGGCGTCGACCTCAAAGCCATCGACCGCGAAGCCCTGCGCGCCCAGATCGGTTATGTGGAGCAGGATGCCCCGGTGCTCGCCGGTACCCTGCGTGAGAACCTTGTGCTCGGTGCACCCTCAGCCACCGACGCCGACTGCGTGCGAGTGCTGCACGCGGTGAACCTCACCGAGGTTCTGGAACGCAACCCGCTCGGGCTCAACGCGCCCGTGGGTCAAGACGGCGTAATGCTCTCCGGCGGGGAACGCCAGCGCCTGGCGATTGCCCGCACCCTGCTTGCCGCGCCGCCGATTTTGCTGCTGGATGAATCGACCTCCGCGCTCGACGGCCTCAACGAGCAAATGCTGCGCGAAGCCATCGACGCGGTGGCCGAAAACCGCACCTTGATCGTGATCGCTCACCGACTCTCCACCGTGGTGGACTCCGACCAGATTGTGGTGCTCGATCACGGTCGAGTGGTGGGTGTGGGCACCCACTCCGAGCTCGTGGTTTCCACCCCGCTGTACCGGGAGCTCGCGAAGCACCAGCTGCTGGTGTAGCGCGGGCTGCAGCGCGCGCTGGCGGGCGTTTGCGCTGGCCGGCGGTGCAACTCCCTACTCTCGTGGCGCTTGACTGCTCGCGAGTGCGCGCACACATCACGACAGCCCTCAATGGCTAGAGCGCGAGCGCCCACATCGCGACCGCACTGGCCGCCGCGACGTTGAGCGAGTCAATGCCGTGCCGCATTGGGATCTGCACGATCGTGTCGGCCGCGGCGATTGCCTCTGCGGTGAGTCCCTCGCCCTCCGCCCCCAGCACCATCGCGAGCTTCGCCGGTGCGTGGGCGGCGAATTCGCGCAGGCTCACGGCATCCGGGGTCAGCGCCAAAGCCGCCACGTGAAAACCGGCTGCCACCAGAAGCTCCCGGGTTGAGGCCCAGTCGCCGACGCGCGTCCACGGCACCTGCAAGACCGTCCCCATGCTCACCCGGATGGCCCGGCGGTAGAACGGGTCGGAACAGCGCGGGGTGACCAACACGGCATCCGCACCGATCGCCCCGACAGAACGAAAGATCGCACCGACGTTGGTGGGGTCGGCCACGTTCTCGATCACAACCACCCGGCGGGCGCTCTGGATGAGGGCCAGAGCATCCGGCAACTCGGGGCGATGCATCGAAGCGATGAGGCCGCGGTGCAGCACATAGCCGGTGAGCTGCTCGAGGAGCTCGCTTGGGCCGACGAAGATCGGCACCGCGGAATCGCCCTCGGCCAGGTCTCCTACTGCGGCGATTGCCTCCTCGACGCTGCCTTCCAAAGCCAGCACCGAGCGCGGCCGATGACCGGCTCGCAGAGCGCGCTCGAAGACCAGCAGGGACTCGGCCAGATACAGGCCGTGCTCGGTGCCGCGTGCCTTCTTGAGCGCCACATCGGTGAGGTGGGCGTAATCGGAAAGGCGCGGATCGCTGAGGTCGGTGACGGCGACTACCGGCACTGTGCCAGCTGTCGCCCAGGGTCGGCCGATCCCGCTGGAGTCGTCCGGTCAGTAGCTCCGCGCCACACTCGGTCGAAGAACACCCCGTTGGCCGCTCCGCGTCTCACGCGAAGGCATTGGGCGTCATCGTGTACTTCGTTTCGAGGTACTCGTGGATGCCCTGCGCACCACCCTCGCGGCCCATGCCGGACTGCTTGACCCCACCGAAGGGAGCTGCAGCGTTGGAGATGACCCCCACATTGAGGCCCATCATGCCAGTGGCGAGGCTTTCGATCATCCGCTGGCCTCGAGCGAGATCGCGGGTGTAGACGTAGCTGACGAGGCCGTATTGGGTGTCGTTGGCCTTAGCCACGGCATCCGCTTCGTCGGTGAAGGTGGTGATCGCCAGCACCGGTCCGAAGATTTCTTCACGCAGGATGTCGCTGCCGGCGACCACCCCGGTGAGCACGGTCGGTTGGAAGAAGGTGCCGGGGCCGTCGACTTTCGACCCGCCGGTGCGAACGGTCGCTCCCCGGGAGACCGCGTCGTTCACGAGATCGGCAGCTTTGGTAACCGCGGCGGCGTTGATGAGTGGGCCGATGCGCACGGCGTCATCCGTTCCTCGTCCGATCAGGAATTCGCTGACGGCTGCGGTAACGCGCGCAGCGAATTCTTCGGCGATCGACTCGTGCACGATGAAGCGGTTGGCTGCGGTGCAGGCCTCGCCGATGTTGCGGAATTTGGCCAGCAGCGCACCCTCAACGGCCTTGTCGAGGTCGGCGTCGGCGAAGACCACGAACGGGGCATTACCGCCAAGCTCCATCGAGGTGCGCAGCACCCCGTCGGCCGCCTGCTTGAGCAGGGCGATGCCGACCGAGGTCGACCCGGTAAAGCTGAGCTTGCGTAGGCGCGGGTCGGCGATGATCGGCGCGGAGACCGCGGCCGAGGTGGAGGTAGTGATGACGTTGACGACGCCTGCCGGGAGCCCGGCATCTTCGAGCAGCTGCGCGAAGTAGAGGGTGGTGAGCGGGGTGAGCTCTGCGGGCTTGATCACCGCGGTGCAGCCGGCGGCAATGGCCGGTGCGATCTTGCGGGTGGCCATGGCGAGCGGAAAATTCCACGGGGTGATTAGAAACGACGGCCCGACCGGGCGGTGGGTGACGATCATGGTGCCGGTGCCCTCGGGGTTGTTGCCGTAGTGCCCCGAAATGCGCACTGCTTCCTCGCTGAACCAGCGCAAAAACTCGCCGCCGTAGGCGACCTCGCCGCGGGCTTCGGCCAGCGGTTTGCCCATCTCCAGCGTCATCAACAGCGCGAACTCTTCTTTGCGCTCTTGCAGCAGATCGAAGGCGCGGCGCAGAATCTCCCCGCGCACGCGGGCCGGAGTGGCTCCCCACGACGCCTGGGCCGCGTCGGCGGCATCCATCGCGAGGGCACCATCGGAGACGGAGGCGTCGGCGATCGACATCAGCACGTTGCCGGTGGCCGGGTCGAGAACATCGATCGTCCGTCCTGAGGTCGACTCGACCCACTGGCCACCAATGTAGAGACGGTTCGGGATTTTAGCGAGCAGTTCGGCTTCGGTGATCATCGGTTCTCTTTCGGTTCGTGCGGGTCTGCTTCGTGCGGTGTTGCTTCGTGCGGTGTTGCTTTGTGCCATGCCGACAGCGGGTCGGTATCACGCGGAGCAATAACCTCATCGAATGTACCGTTGATGGGGGGATCCAGAATCACCTCGCCGGTTGGGGCGGCATGGGCGGCCGGATGAGCAGCATCGTGCTGGTGGATTACCGCAGAAGCCACCTCCACTCCGGCGTGAACGGCCCGGTGCGGGACGTGAGGAGTCGGCAGGGGTGAGGAGGTCGTAAGCGCCACCTCGGCGGGGGTCATCCGCCCAAGCTTCGACGGCCACCAAATGCGTCGACCGATATCGTAGGCGAGCGCCGGAACGAGCAACGAGCGCACCAGCAGTGTGTCGAGCAGTACCCCAAACGCCACGATGAACGAGATCTGCGCCAAAAACAGCACCGGAATCACGCTCAGAGCCGCGAAGGTGGCCGCCAGCACGAGACCTGCCGAGGTAATTACACCGCCGGTGACCGTGAGCCCGCGCAGAATACCCGGGCGGGTGCCCAGGGTGAGGGTTTCTTCGCGCACCCGGGTCATTAGGAAGATGTTGTAGTCGATGCCCAACGCCACCAGGAAAACAAAGCCAAACAGCGGCACCGAGGGGTCGACCCCGGGGAAATGAAAAATGCCGTTGAAGACGAGGGCGGCCACCCCGAGAGCCGCCCCAAACGACACGATCACGCTGGCCACCAGTAGCACCGGTGCCAAAATCGAGCGCAGCAACAGCATCAGGATGAGCAAAATGACCGCCAAAACGATCGGGATGATTTTGTTGCGATCATCGATCGAGGTGACGTTGGTGTCGACCGCAATCGCCGTGGCACCCCCCACGATTGCCTTCGAATCCACAGATTGCAGCGCCGTGCGCAGCGCCTCGATGGCACGGTCGGCGGCCACGGAATCGGCGGCATCGCTGAGGGTCGCCTGCAGCATGACCTTGCCGTCGACCACGCGAGGGCTCGCGGGCGGCGGGCCCGGGCGGACGGGCGTGGCGTCGGAGCCACCGGTGGCGGTGACCAGCGGTGTGGTTGCGGCGCCCGTGGCACCGGCGACCGCGGAGACCGCGCCGACACCGGTGACGGCTGTGGCGGCATCCGCCAGCTGGCTGATTTTGCCGGCATCGCCGACGATGATGGCCGGGCTTCCGCTGCCCGCAGCGAAATGGGTGCCGAGCACCGCTTGACCGTCGCGGGCCTGCGATACCCCCAGGATGAGTTCGCTCTGCGGAACGCCGTCGGCCTTGAGCTGGAACAGGCCGAGCGATGCCACCACGAGCAGCAGGGTGGCTCCCACCCACACGATGCGGGCATGGCGGGCGACCAGCCGACCGACGACCGCCCAGAGACCGCGGGCGGGAACCGCGGCTAGCTCGATGGCGTGATTCGGATGAAATTTGGGCCGCAGCGGCCAAAACGTGGCGCGGCCAAAGACAGCCAGAAGCGCGGGTAGGAGGGTGAGTGCTGCGAGCACCGACATTGCCACGCCAATGGCCGCGACCGGTCCCAGCGCTTTATTCGAGTTGAGGTCGGAGAGCAGCAGGCAGAGCAGCCCGACGATCACGGTGCCTCCGGAGGCGAGCACAGGTTCGAGGCTTCCGCGGAGGGCGAGGATCGTGGCATCCCAGCGCCCCGACACCGAACGCAGCGCCTCGCGATAGCGGGAAACGTAAAGCAGGCAGTAGTCGGTGGCCGCACCGATCACCAGAATGAACAGGATGCCCTGCACCTGGCCGTTGATCGTGACGATTCCGGCTTTCGCCAGCCACCAGACGATCAGAATACTCGCGGTCAACGCAAACACGGTGGTGCCGAGAACCAACAGTGGTAGCAGCGGCGAGCGGTACACCGCGAGCAGAATCAGGAGCACGGCGGCGAGCGCCACCACCAGCAGCACCCCGTCGATTCCGGCGAAGGCGCCACCGAGGTCGGCGGTAAATCCGGCCGGGCCGGTGACGTAATGGCTGAGGCCGGAGGGGGTTTTGTCGCTGAGGGTGGCGCGAATCTCCTTCACTGTGGCCTGCGCGGTGCCGCTCTCCAAGGGCAGAATCACCTCGAACGCCTTGCCGTCGTCGGAGGGAATGGCCGGTGAGGTGCCTTGCGCGACCCCGCTGCGGCTGGCTAAGGCGATGGCGGTGTCGGTGACGTAGCGGCGGTCGGATTCGGTGGTGCCCGCATCCCGCACAAACACCACGATGGCGGGAATTGTCTTGTCTCCCCGAAATTTGACAAGCAGATTTTGCACCTGGGTGGCTTCGCTGCTGGCCGGCAAGAAGCTCGCCTGATCGTTGGTGGACACCTCAGCAATGCGCCCGAAATACGGCCCGCCAATTCCTGCAACGGTGAGCCAAATTAAAATGAGGGCGGCCGGGATGAGGGCCCGCAACCAACGCGGAACCATCAGCGATGTGCGTTCTCAGCGCCGAGCCCGTTCGGCCCATTGGTCGCAGCGGGCCCGATTGTCGCAGCGGGCCCATCGAGCACGGAAGAGTCGACGATGACCGCTCCAGCCAGTTCCAGATTCTCTAGCGCGAGTCGGCTGGCCTCGGGCGAAACTCCGGCCACGAGGTCACGGAAGACGCGCACGAAGCGGCCCGCGGCGAAGGCATCCTGAGCGGAGGCGTACACGCAGTGGTCGGTGGCAATTCCCACGATGTCGATGTGATCGATGCTGTGGCGGTCGAGCAACTCCACCACGGTCGAGCCGTCTGCGGCACGGCCCTGAAAAATTGAATAGGCAGCGACACCCTGCCCCTTCAGAATGTGTGCCGTGACCGGCCCGGTATTAAAAGCGGGATGGTACTCGCTACCGGCGGTGCTCGCCACGCAGTGCACCGGCCAGGTCGTTGCAAAGTTGGGCACGGCACCGAGGGCGAAGTGCCCGGCATTGTCACCCTCGGCGTTGTGCCAGTCGCGGGAGGCGAACACCTGACTCCAGGTGCCCGGATGCCGCCGCATCAGCTCGGTCACCCCAGCGGCAACTCTGGCCCCGCCGGTGACAGCAAGTGCTCCCCCCTCGGTGAAGTCATTCTGCACATCAATTACGAACAGTGCGGTTGCCATGGGGGCTCTTCCCGGCTAGTAGTTGGAGGGGGTGCTGTCATCGCGGTGGACGGTGGATGTAGCGCCCGGACTTTTCGGTTACATCGCCAGAATATCCCCCGGGTATTCCAACCCCACCTGTGCGCGAATCTCATCCAGCACCCGCATTATCTGAACGGTTTGCTCGGGCGGCATCACCTTGCCGGCAATCAGCCCCGCATGCACGAGGCGTTCCACTTCGAGCGCTTGGTACTGCATGCCGTTAACCACCGAATCGTTTTCGAAGCGCTCGATCACCGAACCGTCGGGCGCGTAAACGGTGAAGCCGGTCGGGGCGTACCACACGCGGTCAATCGAGACCCATCCTGCGGTTCCCACCACCGAGGCCGTATTCGGTCCGGGAGTGTCTAAAGCGCACTGCAGCAGCGCATGAGCGCCGTTGTCATAACCGAGAACGATCGAGGTCTGCCGGTCAACTCCGGTGGCCGTGAATGAGGCCGTGGCCTGCACGGATGTCGGGGCGCCGAGCACATCGAACGCAAACGACACCGGATAAATACCGAGGTCGAGCAGTGCCCCACCGGCGAGTTTCGGATCATTGAGCCGGTGTTCGGGTTCGGTCGGCAGCGACTGGTTGTGATCGGCAATCACCGTACGCACCTCGCCAATAGTGCCCGCGGCAAGAATCTCGCGAAGTCGCACCATATGCGGCAGATGCCGGGTCCACATGGCTTCGAGTAGCACGAGATCACGTTCGGCGGCGAGGGCCACGAGAACCTCTGCCTGATCACCGGTGACGGCAAATGCTTTCTCCAGCAGCACGTGTTTGCCCGCCAGCAGCGCCAACTTCGCGTGATCGAAGTGGCGTGAATGTGGCGTCGCGACGTACACAATGTCAACCTCGGGGTCGTTCACGAGGTCCGTGTAACTACCGTGAGCTTGCACGTTAGCTAGGCCAAAGTGATCCACAAATTTTTGGGCGGATGCTGCGGAGCGTGACCCGACTGCGGTGACGCGAAGGCCTGCCGCGATGAGTGCCTCGGTCTGTTTGATGGCAATATAACCGGGGCCCAAAATGCCCCAGCGCAGGTGGTCGGTCATGGTGTCCTTTCGCGAACGCCCGCGAGTTCAAGGGCGATCCGCTCGGCTAATTCCTAGGCGTGACGGTAGCTACCGCCGCGATAAGGGTGTCACGACGCTGCGACATTTGGCGCCGGGTGGCGGAATAAACTGCGGCGACCCGGGCTTCGGCTTCGCAGTGGCCGGGGCATCCGGTGCTAAAGATGTTTAAGATGGCAGTAACGAAGGGGGCCGAGATCGTGGCATACGAAATCGAGCATGACGAAGAGCAGTGGCGCGAAAAACTGAGCGACGAAGAATTTGCCGTGTTGCGGGGCTCCGCTACCGAGCGTGCCTGGTCGGGCGAACTACTCGACGAGGACCGCGCTGGCCTTTACACCTGCAAGGGCTGCGGCAACGAGCTGTTTGCCACCGGAACCAAGTTTGATTCCGGATGCGGCTGGCCCAGCTTCTTCGAATCGGTGCGACCGGATGCCGTGGAACTTCTGCCCGACCTCAGCCTTGGAATTGAGCGCACCGAGGTGCGCTGCGCCCGCTGCGGTTCCCACCTGGGCCACGTCTTTCCCGACGGCGTCGGCACGCCCACCGGAGACCGTTATTGCATGAACTCGGTGGCGTTGAACTTCACCGCGGAGTAGCCGACACCGTCTCTGCGTGCTCCCGCAGCACCACCACATCGGCTGAGGTGAGTTCGAGGTTGATCCGAAATGATCCCGCCGCCGTCGCCGTCGCCGTCGCCATCGCCATGGCCCCAGCTGACTGCGCGGTCACGCTCGCCGACATGAGGTGCCCCACCGCCCGCCCGAGGTGCAAAAACGCTCCCTCGGCGGCGGCCGCCTCGGGGCTGGTTGCATCAAGGCCGAGCTTGGCCAACTGGTCGATCACTGCTCCGGATGCCAGTAAGTCTTCTACCGCGAACCGGGTGTGCTCGTCGGCGCTGGCTGCTAGCCGTCGCGGCTTACCGGCGGCCACGATCGCGATGACAATGCGCCGGGCGAGTCGCTGTTGCAGCTCGACGACCCAGCTGGCGACGACCGCCGCGTCACGGATCGTGGCGGTTACTATCGCGCCGTCGGCGGGCAGGTGGGCTAGCACCGGCGGAACCGGCAGGGTTGCGGCATCCACCCAGATGATCACGTCGGCATCGCTGCCGATCGCCCGCGCACCGGTCGCGGCCCAGTCGAAGCGAACCTGGTAGCGCGCCTGTTCCGGAGCATCTGTTGTCATAGGGCTTTTTTACCACGGGGGAAGTAGGGCGCCGGAACTACGGGAGTTGGACGACGAGGCACGAGCGAAAAGCGCTGTGAATCGACAAGACTTTAAAGTGGAAACGGCCGGAGTTGAACCTGCGTCTCCGCGCCGAAGCGCGGTGCTCTACCAGTTGAGCTACATTCCCGAACCTCAAGTCTACCCGGCAGGTAGCTGCGGAAGCGATCCGCGGCCAGAGACTTGACTCTCCGCACCGGCGGTGCCGCCAAGGATTCCCCAAGCCGCGTAGCGCTACGTTGTGGATGAACCACTTGACATCATCGCCGGAAAGCGAGCCCGTGAGTACCGAAGCCGCGACTAATTCCACCCCCGGGTCTGATGACACTTTCTCCGCCTGCTGGGACGACGCCGTTGCCGCCCACGGCCCCCACACCTTCCTCGTTTTTCAGCAGGATGACGGCGCTTTAGCATCCTGGAGTTACACCGAATTCGACCGGCACGTAGAGCAGGTGGCCACGCGATTGCACGAGTACGGCGTGGGGCCGGGAGATGCTGTGCACCTGGCACTGCGAAATTGCCCGGCGTTCGTGGCGATCTGGTTGGCCGTGTCCCGGCTCGGAGCCTGGTTTGTGCCCTCCGACCCGCAGTCCTCCGCCCGCGACATCACCGTGCAATTGGAGCGAACGCGGCCAGCCCTCGGGGTGTGTGCGGTCGGGCGCAGCGAGACCTACCGGCTCGGAGCATCCGAAATCAGCCTTCCCATTATCGAGATCTCGGAGACAATCTTCGATCTCGAACCGGGGTCAATTTTACTGTCGGATGCCACCCGTCCCCCCACCCCGAAGCCCGCGGGCACCGACCGGCTGGCCGTGATGTTCACCTCCGGAACCACCGCTCAACCCAAGGGCGTGGTGCTCACCCAGCGCAACTACGCCGTCGTCGCCGAGGTGATGGCCGCCGCATCCAATCTCCGCCCCGAACACCGCTGGCTGGTCACCCTCCCGCTGTTTCACGCCAACGGGCAATACTTCTGCTTCGCCCCGGCGATCGCGGTGGGCGCAAGCGTGGCGCTGACCGCCAAATTCTCGGCCAGTCGCTGGCTGCAGTACGCCTACTCGCTGCGCGCCACCCACACCAGCCTGTTTGCGGCCCCGATGCGCATGATTCTGGCCCGCACCCCGGCCAACGCCCCGCGGCCCGCAATGCAGCATGTCTGGTTCGCGCAAACCATCGGTGCCGAGCACTACCTGGCCTTTAGTGAGCTGGTCGGATGCCGCCCGCAGCAGATCTACGGAATGACCGAGACCCTGGCGATCGTCACCGCCGATGCCAGCAACCCCCCGATTCACAACTCGATTGGCAACGCGGTTGGCGGTCGCATCATTCAGATTGTCGACCCGGTGTCGGAGCTGGAGTGCAACCCGGGCGAGGTGGGGATGATCATGGTCGAGGGTGAGCGCGGCGTCGACCTGTTTAGCGAGTACCTCGACGATAAGAAAACCACTGACAACTCGTTTCTCACCGTCGGAACGCAGACCTGGTTTCGTAGCGGCGATTTGGCCGTGGCTGAGCCATCCGGTCTGCTGAAATTTATGGGTCGCGCCGATGACGTCATCAAGGTGGCGGGTGAAAATGTGAGCCTCACCGAGGTGGAAGCGATCGTGGCACAGGCCCCCGGCGTGCTGGAAGCAGCGGTGATTAGCCGCCCCGACGCCCTACTCGACTTTGTGCCGATCGCCTACGTCGTTCCGAATGACCTCGCCAATCCGCCGACCGTTGTGGCCCTTCGAACCTGGGCTGAACAACAGTTGCCGCCCCAGGCCCGGCCGCGCGAGTGGGTGGTGATTGCCGAACTGCCGCATACGAGCGTCGGTAAGGTGCGCAAGTATCAAATCAACTCGCAGAAGTGACGACCATCGAGCGGAAGCAATGCAGTGGAGCCGCCTGTCAGAATCGAACTGACGACCTTCTCATTACGAGTGAGATGCTCTACCAACTGAGCTAAGGCGGCAAGGTGGCCGGATTCCGCCGGAACCACCGCGGTACAGCCTATCCGATCGCCGACCTGTGATCGGCGCGCGCAGCCGGACTGGGGGTGCGGTCCTGCCCTGTCCTGTCCTACCGATTGTTAGCCTCGACTCGCCTGAAATGGCGCAGTTGGTCTCAGCGCGTCGTCGGACCGGCAAACACGTCGCCGAGCTCGCTGAACGAGCCGCGCAGCCGGTCGGCGAGAGCGGTCTTGCCGTCGCCGTCTGCCCAAACCGCCCAGGCGTGACGCATTGCACCGATCGCAACCAGAGACACGAGCCGCGCTCGGCTGCCAGCGGCATCTGGATCGGCGGCGAGCCGAGGATTATCGGCAACCAACCGCTGCTCGATCACGGCCGCGAGGGATTCCTCGAAGGCGCGCATAGTGGCCATTCGCATGGCGAATAGGTGCGGATACTGACGCACGATGTTTCGGCGCTGAACCGCGAGCTCCACGTCGTCAATCGAGGCGTCGATCGACTCGGCGATAAGGCGACCGAGGTCGTCGATGAGGTTACGCCCGGCAGCATCCGGAGCCAACGACCGTGTTGCGTGCGACCCGGCCGCCACGAAAGCGTCGATGTGGCGCTGCTCGGGGAGCTCCGGAGCGTCGCCAATCGCCGCAGCTTCTTTTGACGAGAAGTAGTTGAAGAAAGTGCGTGGCGAAATGTTGGCGAGGTTGCTTATCTCTTCCACCGTCACGTTTTCTAAAGACCTGTGGGCGATCAGCGAGAGTACCGCGAGCTGGATGGTGCGCCGAGTGGCCAGCCGTTTGCGCTCGCGCAAGCCCGGAAGTTCAAGGGTCATAGCCTAATTATTGCAGCCCGCGCAATATTGCACAATTGCGCGGGTTCAGCACAGTGGATCGGCGGCTGGCACCGTGCCACTGATGAAGTAGTTGTCGACCGCGTCGTTCACGCACGAGTTCGACTTGTTGTAGGCGGTATGGCCCTCGCCCTTGAACGTCACCAGGTGTCCGTTCTGTAACTCTTTGGCAAGATTTTGCGCCCAGATGTAGGGGGTTGCGGGGTCATTCGTGGTACCCACCACAATGATCGGACCCGACCCGGATGCCGCAATCGGCGCACGCTCGCGCGTGGACTTGTACGGCCAGCTCGCGCAACCGGTCTGCCCAAAGTCCAATGCCGGGCCAAACACCGGGGCGGCCTTGGCGAGCTCTGCGGCCTGCGCCCGCATCAGAGGAATATTGGCGTCGGTGCTGTAGTCCAGGCAATTAATCGCCACAAACGCCTCGGTTGAGTTATCGCTGTAGGTGCCCGACGCGGAGCGGGAATAGTAGTTGTCGGCGAGGGTGAGGGCGGTGTCTGCTTTGCCCGCCAGTACCGAGGTGAACAATTTGGTGAGGTACGGCCAATTGTCTTTGCTGTAGAGCGGAAAGACGATAGCGGTGAACATTGTTGCTCGTCCCAGCTGGCGCCCGTCGGTAGCCCGCAGCGGGGTGGTGTCGAGCTGCGCCAACAGCCGGGCGATTCCGGCCATCGAATCATTAACCGTTCCCGGAAACGGACACGTTTTGCTGGCCACGCAGTCGGTGAGGTAGGCACGCAGAGCACTCTCGAACCCCACGGCTTGCGTCTTGGTTACCTCAAAATCACTCGTCGCCGGGTCAACGGCTCCGTCGAGCACGAGGCGTCCGGTATTTTTCGGGTACAAACCGGCATAGGTGGCACCGAGAAAAGTTCCGTAGGAAAAGCCCAGATAGTTAAGCTTTCTATCGCCGAGGGTGGCACGCAGCAGGTCAAGGTCGCGCGCGGCACTTACGGTATCAACGAAGCCGAGCAGGTCGCCGGTGTTCGCCGCACAGGCTTTGCCGAATGCCGCAGAGGACGCCGTTAACTCTGCAATGTAGGCATCCGAATCCTCCGGCTGGGTGGGCAGATCGAACAGAAAATTATCCATCTCCTTTGCCGGATAGCATTTCACCGCCGTCGACCGGTTCACCCCCCGCGGATCGAACCCGACGATGTCGTAGTGTTTTTGCAGCTTCGCCGACACCGCATAGTCGAGGCTGTCGCGCACGAAATCGTAGCCGGAGCCTCCCGGGCCGCCAGGGTTCACCAGCAAGGAACCCAGCCGAGTTCCGGATGTCGACGAGCGAATCAACGCCAGATCGATCGACTTCTTGGCGGGATTGGACCAATCCAGCGGTGCCTTCGCCGTTGCGCATTGAAAACTCTCATGGCAGGGCGCCCACTTCAGCACCTGAGAGTAGAACGGCGTGAGTTGCGCCGCCACCGTCTCCCCGGTGGGCGTCGACTGGGATTTGCCCATTGTTGGGCCGGCCACACATCCGCTGAGCGGAATCGCAAGGGCAAGCAGGGCCGCAATTAGCGCGGAGGTTTTTACAAGACGCATGTGAACAACCCAGATGTGGTGGCCAATAGTGCAGGAAAAATCAGTGCGACACTCCACGGCGAACCGCGGAGATAAGCATCGCTTCGAGTGCGAGGGTGGGGGCAATGTTGCCGCCGAGACGCCCGCGTGCCTCGGCGATCGCATCCATGGTGGCGATGGTCTGTTCTGCCGTGGCGGCACAGCTGGCCTCAACCAACAGCTCGCGAATACTGAGGTTGATCAGCTCAACGTCGGCGCCCATTTGCAGCAGCAGAATGTCGCGGTAGAGCGAGAGCAGGTCGACCATGATGCGGTCTATGCCGTCGCGAAGCACGCGGGTTTTGCGGCGTTTTTGCTCGTCGTCGAGAAATTTGATTTGGCTGCGCAACGCCAGCGGCACCGTGGCTCCGGGGGCCACCCCGAGGGAGCGCAGCGCGTTCTCGCGTTCACGCGCATCGAGCTCCTCGCTCATCGCTGCGGCATCCGCTGTCGCCAGTTCGAAGAGCGTTGCGGCGCCGAGAACGGCCTGTGAGACGCTGCGAACGCCGAGGGCTAGTCGAAGGGTCGAGTCGCGGCGCTCTCGAGCCTCGGGGTTGGTAGCCAAGCGTCGGGCCATGCCAATGTGGCTCTGCGCCTCGCGAGCGGCACGTGTTGCCGTCTGCTCGTCGACGCCTTCCCGGCGCATGATGAGAGCGGCCACATCATCTACCGCTGGCACTCGCAAGCGCACACTTCGGGTTCGTGATCGAATAGTCGGTAGCAAGTCGGCCTCGCTCGGGGCGCACAGAATCCAGACGGTACGCGGCGGCGGCTCCTCCAGTGCCTTGAGCAGCACGTTGGAAGCGGATTCACGCATCCGGTCGGCATCCTCAATGATCATCACGCGGTAGCGCGATACCGACGGCGAATAGTTGCTGCTCATCACGAGCGAGCGCACAGCGTCGATTGTGATGATCACGCCCTCGGTGCTGAGCGATCCCAGATCCGGATGCGTGCGCGCCGCCACCTGGCGACGCGTCGACTCGTCTCCGGCGGCATCCCCCGAACTCAGCAGTGCCGTGGCAAACGCGTAGGCGAGGTTGGAACGGCCGGAGCCGGGCGGCCCGGTGATAAGCCAGGCGTGGGTCATCCCGCGGTTGGGCTCCCCCGTCGCCGTTCGCTCGGCGGCGGATCGAAGGGCCGCCACCGCCTCACCCTGACCGGCGAGTTCACCCCAAACAGACATTGCCCTAGCTTAGGTGCTGGGGCCTGTACGGTCGGTTGCTGCGGCAGCTCTGGGGCCGCAGCTCTGGGGCCGCGGGTCTGTGGCGGCAGGTCTGTGGCGGCAGGTCTGTGGCGGCAGCTCTGTGGCGGCGGGTCTGTGGCGGCAGCTCTGACGACGATGGCGATGGCACAGTACTGGCCGCACGCGCTTGGCCGCTACGGTTCCGCGGAGCAAACACCGGGATTCCGCACTGTCAGAGCAGCCGCAGCACCGCAGCACGAACTTCTGCGGCGAGGTCTTCGCGATTACGCGCAGCATCAAGCACGAGAAAACGCTCTGGTTCGGCGTCCGCTAACTCTCTAAAGCCCGCACGTACCCGAGCGTGAAAGTCGTTCGCCTCAGCCTCGAGCCGGTCAAACACTTTGTCGTCGGCGGTGAGACGCGCACGCCCGGCCACTACATCGAGGTCGAGGAGCACCGTAAGGCTGGGCAAAAGACCCTCGCTGGCCCAGAGCGAGAGGTCGCGCACCTCCACGCCGTCGAGCACTCGACCGGCGCCCTGATACGCGACCGATGAGTCAAGGTAGCGATCCTGAACCACAATTTCGCCGCGTTCGATCGTCGGACGAACAACGGTCGCCACGTTGTGGGCCCGGTCGGCGGCATAGAGCAGCGCCTCGGCCCGCGGTGCGATGTAGCCGCGACGATGCAGGATAATTTCGCGAAGCTCGACCCCGAGGTCGGTCCCGCCAGGTTCACGCGAGGTAACCACGGTGTGACCCTCAGAGCGCAGCCACGCCACGAGCAGTGCCGACTGAGTGGACTTGCCCGAACCGTCGCCGCCCTCGAAGGTAATAAACAGACCGGTCATGCTGTGGCCGCTAGGCCAGATCCGCCGTGGCCAATTCAGGTGTCGAACCGGATGTCGACACGGCCGGCTTTTTGACGGCGACTTTCTTGGCCGCAGTGGCCCTGACTGCAGTTGTCTTGACGGCGGTGGTCTTTTCAACAGTTGTCTTTGCGGCGACTTTTTTTACCGCCGGTTTCTTGATTGCCGGTTTCTTGATTGCCGGCTTTTTGACCGCCGCTTTTTTTGCCGCAGGCTTCTTCGCGGCAACCTTTTTCACGACCGGTCCCTTGGCGCGTTTGTCGGCCAACATCTGCACGGCCCGCTCAAAGTCGATGTCTTCCGCGGTTTCCCCGCGCGGGATGGTGACGTTTGTTACTCCGTCGGTGACGTAAGCACCAAAGCGACCGTCTTTAATCCGGATCGGTTTGCCGCTTTCCGGATCGACGTCAAATTCTTTCAGGGCACTCGATGCCTTGCGGGCGCCGTATTTCGGCTGCGCATACAGTTCAAGCGCTGCGGGCAAGTCGATCTCGAAGATTTGATCTTCATCGCTGAGCGAGCGGGTATCAACACCCTTCTTCAAGTACGGGCCAAATTTGCCGTTTTGCGCGGTGATTTCCTCCGAGCTTTCGGGGTCGGTCCCGACGATGCGGGGCAACGCCAGCAACTTGAGGGCCGTGTCCAGGTCAACGGTCGCCAGATCCATCGTCTTAAAGATGGATGCCGTGCGTGCCTTCACCGCAATAACCTTTTTCACGGCTGGCTTGCGCTTCGCTTTCAGTGCCGGCAAAATTTCCCCGGTCGCGGGATCAACGGTCTCGGCCAACGCACTTGCCGCGGCATCTGCTCTAGCCTTCGCGAGCTCGGCGGCGGCCGCCGCAAGTTCGGCGGCGGCGGCTTCATCAACCGGCTCCACCTCGGTGATGTAGGGACCAAACCGGCCGTCCTTGGCCACCACCGATTTTCCGTTCTCGGGGTTGATGCCGATGACGCGGTCGATAACGACGGGCGCATCCACCAATTCGCGAGCTTTCGCCGCGGTCAGCTCATCCGGGGCCAAATCTTGCGGGAGGTTGACCCGGCGCATTGTGGCTGTCGTCAAAACTTGACCCTCGACCAGGCCGGTGGTTTCCTCATTGACCTCGAGGTAGGGGCCGTATTTGCCGATCCGCAGGGTGATCTCATCGGTCAATACGATCGAGTTGATCGTCTTTGCGTCGATGTCGCCGAGATTGTCGATGACGTTCCGCAAACCCTTGTGCTTGTCGCCACCGAAGTAGAACTTATTTAGCCACTCCACGCGATCCTGAGCGCCGTCGGCGATGCGGTCGAGGTCATCCTCCATGGCAGCTGTGAAGTCGTACTCCACGAGATCCCCGAAGAACTCTTCGAGCAATCGAACGACGCTGAAGGCAATCCAGTTGGGGATTAAAGACTGTCCGCGCGGTGTGACGTAGCCGCGATCGATGATGGTGGAGATGATCGAGGCGTAGGTCGACGGGCGACCAATTCCGAGCTCTTCGAGAGTCTTCACCAGGCTGGCCTCGGTGTAGCGCGGCGGAGCGCTGGTTTCGTGACCCTTTGCCTCGACCTCGGCGATGGCCAAAACCTGCCCGACGGTGAGCGGGGGGAGCTTTGCCTCGGCCGGCTCCGCCGCAACGTTTCGCTCCTCGTCTTGGCTTTCCTCGTAGGCCTGCATGAAGCCGCGAAAGATGATGACCGTACCGCTGGCGGTGAACTCTGCCACGGTGGGGCCGGTAGCAGTAGCAGCAGTAGTAGTAGTAGTCGCAGAGAAAGCCATGAGCGGCTCGGAGATCGTGGCGGTGATCACGGCCGAAGCCGTGGATCCCTTCGCGTCGGCCATCTGAGAGGCAACGGTGCGCTTCCAAATGAGGTCGTACAGTTTCCAGTCGTTTCCGCGCAGAGTCCCTTCTAACTGGGAGGGTGTGCGGAAGGTGTCGCCGGCGGGACGGATAGCCTCGTGGGCTTCCTGGGCATTCTTGTTTTTGCCCGCGTACACCCGCGGCTTCTCGGGCACCGTTTCAACCCCATACAGAGACGCTGCCTGTGACCGCGCCGCGGTGATTGCCTGCTGCGACAGGTTCGGCGAGTCGGTTCGCATGTAGGTGATGTACCCGTTTTCGTACAACCCCTGCGCAACGCTCATCGTCTGGCGGGCGGAGAATCGCAGCTTGCGGGCCGCTTCCTGCTGCAGGGTCGAGGTGGTGAAGGGCGCCGCGGGACGACGCGTGTAGGGCTTGGAATCCAGGGCGGTAACCGTCACGGTGATTTCCGGGTTGCGCAGCGCGAGCGCCAGCGCCTCGGCGGTGGTCTCATCGAGAATTAGGGCGTCGGATTTCGACTGCCCGAGGTCGTCGAAATCTTTTCCTTGGGCGATGCGATTGCCGTTAATTCGGGCGAGTCGCGAATCGAAATTTGTTGCTCCGTCGAGGGGTGCGAGGCGTGCGGCAAGATCCCAATAGCCGGATGCGACAAACGCCAAGCGCTCTCGTTCGCGGTCGACAACCAATCGGGTAGCGGCGGATTGCACCCGACCGGCAGACAGCCCCGGACCGATCTTGCGCCACAACACAGGTGAGATTTCGTACCCGTAGAGGCGGTCCAAAATACGGCGAGTTTCTTGCGCATCAACGAGGGCCTTGTCAATATCGCGGGTGTTTTCGCGAGCTCGCTGGATGGCCTCTTTGGTGATCTCGTGGAACACCATTCGCTTCACCGGTACTTTGGGCTTCAATTCGTCGAGAAGGTGCCACGCGATAGCCTCGCCTTCGCGGTCCTCATCAGTTGCGAGGTAGAGCTCATCAGCATTTTTCAGCGCCCGCTTGAGATCGGCTACCGTTTTCTTCTTCTGTTCCGACACGACGTAATACGGGGTGAATCCATTTTCGACGTCGACGGAAAATTTGCCGAGGGAACCCTTTTTAAGCTCCGGCGGGAGGTTTTTGGGTTCGATGAGGTCGCGAATATGGCCAACGGAGGCCTGAACCTCGTAGCCTTCCCCCAGATACTGGGCAATCGTCTTCGCCTTGGCCGGCGATTCGACGATTACCAGCTTTTTCGTGCCTGACACCTGAACTCCTTGGTCCCTCAAAATGTCGTGCCCGCGGTTGTACAAACTTGAGAAAAGGTTATCTCGCCGACCGACGCGCCCCGCAATTGCGTAGTCACCCCGGGAGCCGTCCAGTAATGGGCCCAACGTGCACACGATACACACCCAAGCGTCATCTTGCGCTACCGGTCGACTGCAATCGGCTGGCCCGCCGTGGCACGGGAGGAGACGTTGAAGGCGCCTACGTGAACCGAGACGGCGACCGTCGCGGTACTCCCCTCGACCCCGCAATTGACCAGCGTCGAGCGATTCGCCGCCGCCACGAATTCCGCGACCGAACACGGCGTCCCGGCCGTAAAGCCGCTCGCCGCGTCTGCCGCTGCGAGTGCTGCGGCATCCGCAGCACCCGCGGCATGACCCCGCGCAATTAGTACGGTGGCGAGTGGTAAATAGAATAGAACTAGCGTGAAGGTTGCACCGATTACCGCCA